>NZ_VANP01000001.1:0-167550 GCF_005864065.1 Microbispora triticiradicis
CGCCCTACATCGACTACAACTTCGCGACGAAGCAGTCGGGTTCGGCGTTCAACTGCGCGGCTCCGGTCAACGACTCGCCGAACAACACCGGCCTGACCAACCTGCCGCCGGTGATCCCGGCGACGGTGTGGTACCACTACGCCTCCGACCCGAACAACTTCCCGGAGCTGAGCGGCGGCGCCCCGATGGGCGGCCCGGTCTACCGCTTCGACGAGAACGTGAAGTCGGACGTCAAGTGGCCGGCGTACTGGGACGGCAAGGCCATGTTCGGTGAGTGGAACAACAACGCCATGTGGTCGTTCCAGCTCAACGAGGACGGCACCAAGCTCGTCGAGATGAACCGGATCCTTCAGACCCTGAGCTTCAAGAAGCCCATGGACATGAAGTTCGGCCCCGACGGCGCCCTCTACCTGATCGAGTGGGGCTCAGGCTTCGGCGGCGACAACGCCGACTCCGGCGTCTACCGCGTGGAGTACATCAAGGGCAACCGCCCGCCAGTGGCGCGTGCCAGCGCCGACAAGACCGACGGCCCGACGCCGCTGACCGTCAAGTTCAGCAGCGACGGCTCGCGCGACCCCGACGGCAAGGCCATCACCTACGCCTGGGACCTCGACGGTGACGGCACGACCGACTCCACCGAGGCCAACCCCACCTTCACCTACACGAAGGCCGGCGAGTACAGCGCCGTCCTGACGATCAGCAACACCGATGGCAGGACCGCGACCTCCAGCGTGACGGTCAACGCGGGCAACACCAAGCCCGAGGTCAAGGTCGAGCTGCCGCCGAGCGGCTCGTTCTTCGAGTTCGGCGACCAGGTGAAGTTCAAGGTCACCGTCACCGACGCCGAGGACGGCACGGTCGACTGCAGCAAGGTGCAGATCCAGTCCATCCTGGGTCATGACACCCACGGTCACCCGCTCGACCAGACGACCGGCTGCGAGGGCGTGGTGCAGACCGCCATGGCGGGCCACGGTGAGTACGACAACCTGTTCTACGTCATCGAGGCCAGCTACACCGACAAGGGCGCCGGGGCGGCCAAGCCGCTCACCGGGCGGGGTCAGGTCATCCTGCAGCCCAAGCGCAAGCAGGCCGAGCACTTCAGCGCCACCGGCCGCGTCACCGGCGGCACCGGCACCGACGCCGCAGGTGTGCAGGTCGAGACCACGACCGACACCGCGGGCGGCAACCAGAACATCGGGTTCACCCAGGACGGCGACTGGTGGTCGTTCGACCCGATCAACCTGACCGACATCACCGCGATCCGGCTCCGTGCCTCCTCGGCCGGTCCCGGCGGCACCGTGCAGATCCGTCAGGGCAACCCCGACAACGGCACCCTGGTCGGCTCGGTGGACATCACGCCCACCGGCAACTGGCAGACGTTCAAGGACGTCACGGTCGACCTGACCAACCCGCCGACGACCAGCGGCCCGCTGTACTTCGTCGTGCGCAAGCCGGCGAGCGCGGCCGACAACGCCTACCTGCTCAACTTCAACTGGGTCGACTTCGTCGGCAAGGGCGCCACCAACAACCAGCGTCCGACGGTGTCGGTGGCCGCCAACGCGGCCACGGGCATCGCGCCGCTGAAGGTGGACTTCACCACCACCGCCAGCGACCCCGAAGGCGACGCGCTCACCTACAAGTGGAACTTCGGGGTGAACGGCGCGCCGCAGCCGACCACGGCCAACGCGAGCTACACCTACACCGCGCCGGGCACCTACACCGCCGTGGTGACGGTGACCGACGCCAAGGGCGCCGCCGGCAGCGCCCAAGTGCAGATCAAGGTGGACGCGCCGGCCACGGCGTGCTTCACCGGCCGCTCCGACGACTTCCTGGGCACCCAGCTCGACCGTGACCGCTGGTCGGTCATCCGGGAGAACCAGGACCTGAAGGTCGCCGACGGCAAGCTGATCATCCCGACCTCGGCCACCGACATCTACAGCACGGGCGGCAACACGCCGAACATCGTCGTGCAGCCGGCTCCGTCGGGCGCCTGGACGGCCACCACCAAGCTCACGCTGAAGGCACTGACGACCTACCAGCAGGCCGGCCTGGTCATCTACGGCGACGACGACAACTACGCCAAGATGGTGCTGGAGGCACGGGGCACCGACGACCACGCGGCCCGCATCTTCCAGTTCATCCGGGAGGAGAACGGCACCCCGAACGAGGTGACTGACAGCAACACGGCCAACCTCGGGGACGCCTACCCCGACACGGTGTACGTGCGGTTCATCAGCGACGGCACCAACATCACCGCGCACTACTCCTCGGACGGCACCACCTTCACGGCGATGCCACAGACCAAGCCGCTCGCCGGGATCTCCAACCCGAAGATCGGCCTGATCTCGCTGGCCTCGACCAACAACCCGGTGACGGACGCGGCCTTCGACTGGTTCCACATCACGCCCGACGACAAGGCCACGGCCTCGGACCCCAACGACCAGTTCGAGGGCACCATGCTCGACCTCTGCCGCTGGAACGCCAACGTGCGCTACGACGCGACGGCGGCGCGGGTCAGTGGTGGTCAGCTCCAGCTCGACACGACCAAGGGTGACATCTACGGGTCCGACAACAGCAACCCGAAGAACTTCATCCTCCAGACCGCGCCGAGTGGTGACTGGACGCTGGAGACCAAGGTCGACGGTTCCGCTCTCAACGAGCAGTTCCAGCAGGGCGGCCTGATCGTCTACGGCGACGACGAGAACTACGTGAAGTTCGACTACGTCGCGGACAACGCTGCGGGCTCCGCGGTGACCCGGCGGCTCGAACTGCGCAGCGAGGTCGGCGGCGTCGTGCAGGACCCGCAGCCCCAGGTCAGCAACCTGACCAGCGGGGTGTGGTGGCTGCGCCTGAAGAAGGTGGGAGACAGCTTCACCGCCTCCTACTCCTCGGACGGCACCACCTGGACCGACCTGGCCACCGACGGCACGGCCGCCGTGGTCAAGAACAGCGCCGTGGCCGGCACCGGCAAGGTCGGTCTGTTCGGCTTCGGCGTCAACCAGACGGCGTCCAAGACGGTCAAGTTCGACTACTTCAAGCTGACCCCGGCGGCCACGTCGAAGGTCAAGCTGACCGTCACCGCGGCCACCCGCTGCATCGGCACCACCGCCTACCTGGCGGTCACGGCCGTCAACGACGGCGACGTGCCGGCCACGATCGTGCTGAACACCGCGTTCGGCAACAAGACCGTGACCGACGTGGCCCCGGGCAAGCAGGCCTACCAGTCCTTCAACACCCGGACCGCCCAGGTCGCCGCCGGCAAGGCCACCGTGACCGGCACCGCCACCATCGGCGGCAAGCAGGTCACCACGTCCTACGACGCGGCCTACCCCGCGGCCGGCTGCAACTAGGAAACGGGGCCGGCCGGACCGCCGGCCGGCCCCGCCCCCTCATAAATCGGAGTGATCACCCCATGCGAATGACCCGCACCACCCAGATACTCGCCGCCTCCGTGCTCGGCCTCACCCTCACCGGCATCGGCGTCTCCCCCGCCCTCGCCGACGACCCCGGCGCCGGCATCGACGTCTCGGTCACCATCACCCCCACCACCACCCCCGGCCAGATCTCCATGACCGTCGCCGACAACAACGGCGTCTCCCTCCAGGAGAACGGCTCCGACGCCACCGCCCGCCAGTTCGTCGGCACCCTGCCCACCGTCACCGTCACCGACACCCGCACACCCGCCGAGATCCCCGACGGCGAATTCTGGGCCGTCGTCGGCCAGGCCAGCCAGTTCACCGCCACCGCCACCGGCACCGCCCCCATCGGCCCCGAATACCTCGGCTGGAAGCCCCGCCTGCTGTCCGACACCACCACCGGCGCCGTCGCCGCCGGCGAACCGGTCTCCTCCGTCGTGTCCGACGGCTCCGGCGCCCCCACCGTCGGTCTCAAGGGCCAGGAACTCCTCGTCTCCACCGCCGACTCCGCCACCGAGATCGGCACCTCCAAGGTCAACGCCGACCTCGCCCTGCGCACCCCCGTCGACGTCGCCGCCGGCGAATACCACTCCACCCTCACCCTCTCCCTCTTCAACCAGTCCTGACCCACGTCGTGGACGTCCGGAACGTGTGCGAGTCCGACTCCACGTTCCGGGCGTCCATGTTCGCTCCCGGTGTCGCTTCCGGGTGACGCTCCCTACTACGCTCCGCCTAACACTCCCCGCGGAGAACTTCGACCAGGAGGTGGCAGCAATGAGCCGGCGTAGCGAACCGACGGTGACCCGGCAGCCGGCCAGGAGCCACCGCGTGCTCGCGCTGGTGGCCGCGTTCGTGCTCGGCGCGGTGGTGGCCGGTGGCGTGGTGTTCGCCGCGACCCGGCCCGACTCCACCGAGCAGGCGGTGAACCGGATCCGCGCCGAGGAAGCCGTCCGGGACAAGGCGCAGATCAAGGATCTGACCCAGCTGGCCCGCACCACCCGGGACAAGCTCGTGCCCGTGCTGGAGGGGCTGGAACGCGTGATGCCCGTGGAGGACGCCGCCGCCCCCGCCGCCGCTTCCACCACCGCCTCCCCCGAGGGCGGGAAGCCTGAGAAGGCCACCGGCGCCGACATCGCGAACTGGCGGCAGGCGACCGCCGCCGCCGTCCAGTCGTTCGCCGACCCGCCCTCGGGCGAGACGTACACCAACCTGGCGAGGTCGGGTCTCGCCTCCGCCGTACGGCAGCTCGCCACCACCGTCGACAGCTTCGCGGCCGCGCAGGCGCTCACGGGACCGGCCCGCACGAACATGCTGGCCCTCGCCGCCCGGCAGCGGATGGACGCGGTCTTCACCTGGTCGGTCGGGGCCACCGCCCTCGACGCGGTCAGCGTCGACGCGGGCAGCGGGCACCAGCACGTCTACCTCCCGGCCGCCCCCGGCAGCGGGGCGCTCACGGCCGACGACGAGGAAGAGGGCCACTGACGTTCAGCCGCGGGTCCACTTCTGGTTGGACCCGCCGGTGCAGTCCCAGAGCTGCAGAAGGGCGCCGTTCGCGCTGCCCCGGTCCACGATGTCCACGCACCGGTTGGCCTGGACGTTGACCAGGTCTCCCGCCGCCGTGAGCGTGAAGCGCTGGGCTCCGGTCCCGTTGCACGTGTAGAGCTGGATCGGAGTGCCGTTGGCGGTGCCCGCCGCGGCGGCGTCCATGCACTTGCCCATCGCGCGCACGGTGCCGTCGCCGTTCACCGACCACTGCTGCGCGACGGTGCCGTTACAGTCGTACATCTGCAGCCGGGCGCCGTCGGCGGGGTTGGCGCTCGGGATGTCCACGCAGCGGCCGTTCATGGCGGATCTGAGCGCGGTGCCGGTGCCGCTCCCGTCGTTGTTCCAGGCGGAGACGCGGACGTAGTCGACCAGCATCGTCTGCGGGAACGCGGTGGTCGCGTCGGGGTTGCCCGGCCAGTAGCCGCCGACCGCGACGTTCAGGATCATGAAGAACGGGTGGTCGAACACCCACTGGTTGCCGCGGATGTCGGCCGGGGTGACGCGGAAGTACTCCGCCCCGTCGAGGTACCAGACGATGAGGCCGGGCGACCAGTCGACCCGGTAGTTGTGGAAGGCGTCGCCCAGAGGCGCCCCGATCGTACGGTTGCCGCCGACACCGCCGCTGCCCGAGTAGCCGGGGCCGTGCACGGTGCCGTAGACCGTGTTCGGCGCGTTGCCGACGTTCTCCATGATGTCGATCTCACCGGTGTTCGGCCAGTTGCCGCCGCCGAGCATCCAGAAGGCCGGCCAGATGCCCTGCCCCTTGGGAATCTTGATGCTCGCCTCGAAGCGGCCGTACGCCTGGCTGAACCTGTCCGCCGTCAGGATGCGGCCGGAGGTGTACTGGCAGGTGCCGTAGTGGCACTGGTAGCCGGCGGGGTTCTCCCTGCGGGCGGTGATGGCCAGGTGGCCCTGGCCGTCCTGGTACACGTTCCGGGTGGAGTTGGTGTAGTACTCCAGTTCGTTGTTGCCCCAGCCGCCACCGCCGATGTCGAACTTCCACTTGGCCGGGTCGACGGCGCTGCCCGAGGCGCCGTTGAACTCGTCCGACCAGGTGACCGGGCCGATGGCGGCCTCGGCCCGCTCGTTGCCGGGAATACCGCTCAGGGCGCCGGCCAGGCCGACGACCAGGGCCGCCGCGATCAGGAGTAACCGGGGTTTGCGCATGGGGGTCTCCGGTCCGGGGGGAGTGATTCGGAGTGTGGTTGCCGATGCAACACCCGTTCACACGCTCTGTCAATAGTAAAGTTTACTTTTTGTTTCCCTCGGTCGGGCTCTTCAGGGCACGCCCGGCTACCGTCTCGGCGGGCCTGCCGAGCAACGCCACCAGGTCGCCGGTCTGCTGTTCCAGCGCTCCCGCGCGGATCCGCGCGTTGATCCAGCTCATGGGGCCCGATCCGGCGTCGGGCACCTCGCGGTAGGGCACGCCGAGCGCCTCCGCGACCTCCGGATAGCTCCACAGCGGTCCGGTGAGGTCGTACGCCCGGCCCAGATGCCCTTCGCCGGTCAGGACGTTCGCCGCCGCCTCGGCGAGATCCGCCCGGAACGCCGTGTTCAGGCCACGGCCTCCGGTGCTGCTGGTGATCTCGCCGTCGTCGGCCCGCGGCACGAACGCGTCACTGTAGAAGGGGTGGCGCAGGAACGTGTACGGCATGCCGCTGCGGAGTATCGCCTGCTCGGTGGCGTGGTAGGCCTCCGTCATGCCCGTGGCGGCGGCGTCGGCCCCGAGGAAGCTCGTGAACACGACGGCGCCGACTCCCGCCTGCCCGGCCGCGGCCACGGCGTTGAGGTGCTGTCCGATCCGGCGCGCGGTGTCGAGTTCCGGCGAGGAGATGAGCAGCAGACGCGTGGCCCCGTCGAACGCTTCACGCAGGCTCGCCGGGTCGTCGTAGTCGCCACGCCGCACCGCCACGCCTTCGGGCGCCCGGCCGGGGTCGCGTACCGCGGCCACCACCTCCGCCCGGGTACGAAGATGGTCGACGACGAGGCGGCCGAGCGCGCCGGAAGCTGCGGATATCACGATCACGGGGTGAGTCAACCGTCTGCCGAGGCGAGGCCGCCACTGCTTTATGACCGCACTGCTTCATGACCGAGAATGTCGGTCGTGAGCCGTCCCCCGATCGCCTCGGTTCCGGCCGGACCCGTCGACGTGCCGCGCGTCGTCGCCGAACTCGCCGGGAGCGACGCCGTCACCCCCGTCTGGCGCAACGAGGTCGGCGGCCTCACGTTCCGGCTCGACGGCCCAGGTGACGGCGCGGGTGGCACGAGGTACGTCAAGTGGGCCGCCACCGGCACACCCGAGATCGACCTGCCGCGCGAGGCGGAACGACTGACCTGGGCGCGGCAGTGGACCACCGTCCCCCGCGTGCTCGCGTACGGATCGGACGCCGACGGCGCCTGGCTCGTCACCGCCGCGCTCCCCGGCCGCTCGGCGGTGGATCCGCGCTGGACCGCCGACCCCCGCACCGCCGCGGCCGCGATCGGCCGTGGCCTGCGCCTGCTGCACGACGCGCTGCCGGTGGCACGGTGCCCGTACGACTGGGGAGTCGAGCACCGCGTCCGGCGGGCCGGCGAGCGCCTCGGCCGGGCCGAGGCGCGGCGGCGTCTCGGCCGCCCGCCCGCTCCCGACCGGCTCGTCGTCTGCCACGGCGACGCCTGCGCCCCCAACACCCTCCTGCACGACGACGGGACGGTCGCCGGGCACGTCGACCTCGGGTCGCTGGGCGTGGCCGACCGGTGGGCCGACCTCGCGGTCGCCGCCTGGAGCACCGAGTGGAACTACGGCCCGGGTCACGACGGCGAGGTGTACGAGGCGTACGGCGTCGCCCCCGATCCGGAGCGCATCGCCTACTACCGCCTGCTGTGGGACCTGACCTGACCGGTAAAGCCGCGGCTCCCTGGGCGGCCTCCGGAGTTCACGTGAGGTTCAGCCGTTGCCGCGAGGGTGCATTCGGAGCCGGAGCGATCCCCCCGGCGGAACGAAAGGGCACCGCACATGAGCGAGGGGCACGCGCATCCCCACCCCCACCCCCACCCCCACAGTCACCCCCACAGCCACGACCACGGCCCTGGGGAGACGGCGGCGGTCGTGGACATGGACGTCCACGACGAGGCGCTGTCGCCGGGTGAGCTCTCGCGCCGTCAGATGTTCCGGCGGGCCGGACTGCTCGGCGCGGGTCTGACCGCCGCCGGCGTGCTCGGCGCCCCCGGCCCGGCCGCCGCGACGAGCACCGGCCGGGACGACCGGGAGCCGAAGGACGGCTTCCTGTGGCTCGCGGGTGACCACCACATCCACACGCAGTACAGCTCCGACGCCATGTACCGGGTCGTCGACCAGGTGCGGCACGCCAACGCGTACGGCCTCGACTGGATGGTGGTCACCGACCACGGCAGCGTCACCCACGCCAAGATCGGCGTGGAGAAGGTCAACCCCGACATCGTCGCGGCGCGTCAGGCGGTCAGGGACACCCTCGTCTTCCAGGGCCTGGAGTGGAACATCCCGGCCGCCGAGCACGGCACGGTGTTCGTGGCGCCGGGGCGTGGTGAGGTGGAGACGCTGAAGGAGTTCGAGAACTCCTTCGACGGGTCGGTGAAGGGCGCCACGGCGAGCACCCCGCAGAACGAGGCCCTCGCCATCGCCGGGCTCGACTTCCTGGCCCAGGCCGTGAAGCGCCGCCGCGTCCCGGACGCGCTGTTCCTGGCCAACCACCCCGCGCGCAAGGGCATCGACTCCCCGCACGAGATCCGCGCCTGGCGCGACGCGGCGCCGGGGATCGCGGTCGGCATGGAGGGCGCTCCGGGCCACCAGGCCGCCGGAATCCCCAAGCCCAACGGGCCCGGCTCCGGACGCGGCTACTACGACAACAGCCAGAGCGCCGACTCCTTCCCCGGCTATCCGGCGGAGAGCTACCGGACCTTCGGCGGCTTCGACTGGATGACCGCGACCGTCGGCGGCCTGTGGGACAGCCTGCTCGCCGAGGGCAGGCCCTGGTGGATCACCGCCAACTCCGACTCGCACACCGTCTACGGAGACGCGAGCGACCGCGGGCCGGACAGCGACTTCAACGCCAACGGCCGGTACGAGGACCCGATCTACAAGGGCGTGCCGAACCTGTCCAACGGCGACTTCTGGCCCGGTTACTACAGCCGCACCCACGTCGGCGCGACCTCCTTCGCGTACGGCGCGGTCATGGACGGCATCCGCCGGGGCCGCGTCTGGGTGGACCACGGCGGCCTGATCAGCGGCCTCGTCGTCCGCGCCCGGGCGCGCGGCAACGGCGGCGACAACGGGGTCACCCTCGGCGACACGCTGTCCGTCCGCCCCGGCACCAGGGTCGAGGTGTCCATCCAGATCACCCTGGCGAACCGGCCCAACTGGGCGCAGTTCATCCCCACGCTGGCCCGGGTGGACGTCATCCAGGGCGACGTGACCGGCCCGGTCTCCGACAAGGACGTGTTCACCACCCCGAAGACCAAGGTCGTCACGTCGTACGAGGTCGGGAGGAACACCGGAACCGTCACCTTCACCTACCAGGTGGGGGTCGTCGACCACCCGGTCTACGTACGGCTGCGCGGCACCGACGGCAACCGCGTCGCCCCCGGCCTGCTCGGCGCGTCGGTGGACCCGCACGGCCCGGCGATGGACGTGCCCGGCGACGCCGACCCCTGGAAGGACCTGTGGTTCTACAGCAACCCCGTCTGGATCGTGCCGCGCCGATGATCGCCGGTCTGGACAACGGCGCCCGTACGGTGGCCCAGGCCGAGCATCTCCTCCACCAGGTGGTGGAGGCGCTCGGCCTGTCGTCCGGGGTCGTCGGCTGCACCCACTTCGTCCGCACCGGTGACCTGCCGCACGTCGCCTGCTCGCTGACCCTGGCCGGGCACCTGGAGACGTCCCGGCTCCCCGAGGGGGTGTCGGTCGCCCTCGGCGACAGCCGTACGGGACCGGATGCGGAGGGCGCGGCGGTGGCGGCGGCCGAGCACGCGGCCCGCACCGGCGGGCGGGTCGTGCTTTTCCCCGGCGGCGACGACCTGCCGGGGACGCTCACGGTCGGCGAGTTGCTGGACCGGACTGCGATCGACCGCGTCGTCGTGCTCGCCCAGGCCGAGCCTCCGGCCGACGACGTGGTTCTGGTCACCAACGGCCACGTCCGCCCGGTCTGGCGGGACGGGCTGATGACCCTGCTCGTCATGCCTGCTCCGGGCGGGCGGATCGCGCCGGCCGAGGTGCCGGACCCGACCCCCTGTTGCGCCGACCACGTGTCGTGATCGGTTCGGTATCGAACCTCTAGTGGATTTTGGAGCGATTTCGGTAAAAGATCACTCGTACCCTTTTTCCTCGCTCTTTGAGGTACATGTGAGAAAGATCCTTCGGGTGGTCGCGGCCCAGATGTTCGCCGCCGCCTTCGTCGTCACCACCCTGACCAACCCCGCGCACGCCGACACGACCGAGAGCGACGCCGACATCGCTCTCGAGTGGCAGAGCGTGTACGACACCTACCACTTCACCGACGCCACCCCGCCAGCGCCCGGCTCGGGCCGCAGCCGGGTCGTCAACAGCATCTCCGTCGACATCGACTCGCCGATGCCGCAGACCTTCTACAAGTACTCGGACTTCAACAACCACATCGGCAAGAACCCGTTCCTGAAGCGGGTCGTCACGCACCAGGAGTGGAAGGCCGCTCCGGTGCTCTACCGCAACCTCACGGCGATCGAGGAGATCCCGTACCAGGGCACGATCGTGGTGAGCAAGACGCACGCGCAGCAGCGCCTCCACGCCGACGGGTTCTACTACGAGACCGACAGCTGGTCGCAGCCCAACGTGGTCACGCACCAGAAGATCGAATTCAGCCCGCTGCCCGGCGGGAAGACCCGGGTGACGGAGAACCTCGCCTTCGAGGCGGACGACTCGCTGATCGACTTCGTCGCCGCGAACGGCACCGCCGCTCACCAGCAGCTCCAGGGCGCCCTGAAGCAGGCGATCGAGAGCGGCGCGCTCTGATCCGGCCCTGATCCGGCCCTGATCCACCAGCGACGACGGGCGTCCTCTCCCAGTGGGGAGGACGCCCGTTCCGTACTCGGCTCCGTACTCAGCGGCCGTTGTATCCCCTGCCCTCGGCGCTCTGGAGGTTCTGGTTGATGGAGCAGTGGCGGGCCCCGCTCCCGCAGTTGCCGTTGATCGTGTTGGTGTAGATGCTGACGCTCGACACCTGCTGGACGCCGGAGTAGTCGACGGCGCTGTTGCCCGCCGGGGCGTTCACGTTGTGCCGGCCCGTGCTCAGCTGGTAGGGCGGGCTGTCCATCGTGGGGGCGCCGGCCGAGTTGACTCCACCCGTCCGCTGAACACCGCCGCCGTAGACCCTGCCGCGCCCTCTACCGTGCCTCCTGCCGTGTCTTTTGCCGTGTCTCTTGCCGTGTCCCTTGAGGTGGACGGGTTCCGCGGCGGCGGGATGCGCCGCGGCGGCCGCTCCGGCCGGACGGCCCGCGCCGGTCGGATGGGCCGAGCCGGACGAATGGCCGTCATGGCCGGGACCAGGACCGGGGCCGGGACCGGGATCGGCGGGGGCGACGAGTGCCGTGGACGAGACCGGCTCCGCGAGTTCAGGGATCAGGTGACCGGGGCGTGTGACACCGGACATCGCGACGAGGAGCACGGCGAGGGCGAGGGGCCGGACGTACCCCGCCACAGCCCGGACCCTCCCTCTCCCTGCTCTGTCGCCGCCCATCCGTTCCACCTCCGCTCCGGCCGCTCATGGGTGCAAGCGGCGCATCCCGCTCATACCCTTCGCCCCCCGCCCGTTTCCCTCTTCGCGTGGCCAAGCGGCGGTCAGGATGTGGCGATCGCGGCGAGCACGTCGAGCCGGGCGGCGCGGCGGGCCGGCAGCAGCCCGGCCACCAGCCCCGCGAGGGCGGCCACGGCCACGACGAGCAGGAGCCGGCCGACCGGCAGCGTGAGTGTGGCCTCGCTGGTGCGGCCCAGCGCGGCGACCGTACCGGCCGCGAAGGCGACACCCAGGGCGACGCCGGCGACGATCGCCAGCGCCGCGACGAGGACCGCCTCACCTCGGATCATCCAGCGCAGCTGGGCGCCGGTCATGCCGACCGCCCGCAGCAGCCCGATCTCCCGGGTCCGCTCGATGATGGACAGGGCGAGCGTGTTGGTGATGCCCATCAGCGCGATGAGGACGGTGAGCATCAGCAGCACGGTCACCAGACCGAGCACCTGGTCGATCATCAGAGTCCGCCCGGCCACCGCCGCCGCCTGGTCGCGCACCTGCGCGGTCGGCGCGTCCGCCAGGGCGCCGTCGATCGCCTTCCTCGCCTCGGTGTCGCTCACCCCGTCGGCGACCTCGACGAAGACGCTCGCGTCAACGTGCTCCTTGTAGTTCCGCTGGTAGGTGTCGAGCGAGACGATGTAGCTGGTGGACAGGGCCTGGGCGTCGCGGTCCCGCAGCAGCCCGACGACCCGGAGACGCTGCGTCCCCGTACGGGAGAACGTCATGGCGATGCTGTCGCCGATCCTGAGGTTCCGCTCCTTGGCGACGTTCGCGGCCAGGACGATCCCGCCGCCGGCCAGGGCGTCCAGCCGTCCGGCGACCATGTGCAGCGAGGTGACGCGGGGCAGCGTGACCGGGTCGACCGCCGTCAGCGCCTCGGTCGTCTGCCCGTCCTTCCAGTGCCCGTAACGGATCCGCGAGGCCACCGAGACCTGCGGCAACTCGCTGACGTGGTGGTAGGCGTGCTCGGGCAGGCCGCCGAGCATCTCGTTGCGCGCGCTCTCCACCACGTAGTCGGCGGTGACCGCCTCGGTGTACGACCGCGCGGCCGACTCCCTGATCGAGGCGCCCAGCACGGTCGTGAAGCTGATCAGCGCGAGGCCGAACGCCAGAGCCAGGGCGGTGGCGGAGGTACGCCGGGGCGCCCGCGCGGCGGACTCGCGGGCCAGCCGTCCGGGGACGCCGGTCACGGCCAGCGGCCGTCCGAGCAGCCGGGCCATGACCGGGGTGACCGCCGGCCCGAGCAGGGCCAGCCCCACGACGGCGCACACCGCCGCCTCGCCGAGCACGACGACCGAGCCGGGCCCGGCCAGGACGATCGACAGCCCCGCCAGGCCGAGCGCGGTGAGGACCGTGCCGACCACGGTGCGGCCCCAGCCGGACCGCCCGGCCACGCCGTCGGCCGCCGTACGCCGCATCGCCTCGACCGGCGCCACCCCGGCGGCGCGGCGGGCCGGCCCCAGGGCCGACAGGACGGTGACGCCGACGCCGACCACCAGCGAGACGACCAGGGTCCGCGGAGTGACGTCGAGCCCGCCACCGGGCAGCGTCATCCCGAACGCTCCGGCGAGGCCGCGCAGTCCGCTCGCCACGGCGATGCCGAGACCGGTCCCCGCAACGGAGGCGAGCACACCCACGAACAGCGCCTCGCCCAGCACCGAGCGCATGACCTGGGCGCCGGTCGCTCCGGCCGCGCGCAGCACGGCGAGCTCCCGGGTGCGCTGGGTGACGACGATCGAGAAGGTGTTGGCGATGAGGAACGCGCCGACGAGCAGTGCCGCCGCCGCGAGGGCCAGCAGCATCACCTGAAGGTAGGAGACCTGGTTCTTCGCCGCGGCGGCGCTGCCGGCGGCGATGTCGCGGCTGGAGGAGACCTCGTACCGCGAGCCGAGCGCGGCGCTCACGGCGCCGCGCACCCGCTGGACGTCGGCGCCGTCGGCGGTGACGACGGCGACCTCGGAGACGTCCGTGCCGAGGGCGAGCAGACGCTGCGCGGCCGGCCGGGCCACCAGAGCCACCGTGCTGCCCGGCAGCCCGTCGGCCTTCGCGAACCCGGCCAGGCCCACGACGCGCAGCCGGGCCGTCCGCTCGGCCCGTACGGTGACCTCGGCGCCGAGGCCGATGCGGTGCTGCCGGGCGGTCGCGGCGTCGACCACGACCTCGCCGTCGGCGGCCGGCGCTCGTCCGGAGCGCAGGGTGAACGGCCCGACCGGAGCGGGCTCCCAGGAGGCGAGCAGCGACGGCCCCGAGGGGACGATGGCCTTCCCCCCGGCTTCGAGCAGCCCCTGACCCCGTACGACGGGGGTGGCGGTGGCCACGCCGGGCACGGCCCTGATCCTGTCGACGATCTCGGCCGGCAGCGGGTCGCGTTCCACCTCCACCCCCATCGCCGAGTCGAACGCGACCGCCTCCCGGACGGTCAGGTCGACTCCCGCGGTGGCCGTACGGAACTGCTCGTCGAGCAGCCGCTGGGAGGTGTCGGTCAGCACCAGGCTGCCGGTGACGAAGGTGACGCCGAGCAGGACGGCGAGCAGGGTCAGCGCGAGCCTGCCCCGGCGGGCGAGGGTGTTGCGGATGATCAGACGCCACATGGCGATCACTTCTCCTTGCCGGACCGCGCGGCGGAGCCGAGGCCGGCCATGCGCGAGAGGATCTCGGGGACGGTGGGGGCGGGCAGTTCGCCGACGACGCGGCCGTCGGCGAGGAAGACCACCTGGTCGGCGTACGCCGCGGCGGTCGCGTCGTGGGTGACCATGACGATGGTCTGGCCCAGCTCGTGGGCGGCGTGCCGCAGGAAGCCGAGCAGCGCCTCGCCCGCCCGCGAGTCGAGGTTGCCGGTCGGCTCGTCGGCGAACACGATCCGCGGCCGGGCGGCCAGCGCCCGCGCCACCGCGACCCGCTGCTGCTGCCCGCCGGACAGCTCGGCCGGACGGTGCAGCAGCCGGTCCGCCAGCCCGAGCATCTCGACGAGTTCGTCGATCCAGGCCCGGTCGGCCCGCCGCCCGGCGAGGGTCAGCGGCAGCTCGATGTTCTCGGCGGCGGTCAGCGTAGGCACCAGGTTGAAACTCTGGAACACGAAGCCGACATGCTCGCGGCGCAGCAGCGTGCGCTGCCGCTCGCTGAGCCCGGCCAGGTCGGTGTCCCCGATCAGCACCTGGCCCTCGTTCACCGTGTCCAGGCCGGCCAGGGCGTGCATCAGGGTGGACTTGCCCGACCCGGACGGCCCCATCACGGCGGTGAACCGCCCGGCGGGGATCGACAGGGTGGCGCCGTCGAGAGCGCGGACGGCGGTGTCGCCACGGCCGTAGATCTTCACGACGTCCCGGGCCAGCGCGGCGACCGCGGTACGCGGGGATGTCTCGGTGTGGGTCTCGGTGTGGGTCTCGGTGTGGGTCTCGGTGTGGGTCTCGGTGTGGGTCTCGGTGAGTGTCATGGAAGGCTCCTGGAGTTCGGCGGGGTCAGGGTGCGCGGGTCAGAGGAGGTCGAACCGGCGGCGCCGGGCCCGGCGCGTGATGGCGGGGAAGGTTCTCCGGTGCTGCTCCGCCTCCCGCAGCAGCTCGTGGTGCCGCAGGTGGATCAGCTCGGAAAGGACGGGGAGGATGGGGTTCACGGTGGCCTCCGGTTCGGGCTCTCAGGCTCGGTCGGCTTCGGGGTGACAGCACGAGAGTCCCGGTCCGGGCTGTCCGCGGGCTGGTGACAGGCTGGCCGCGCGCTTGCCCGGCCGGGCAGGACAGGACAGGGCGGAAAGGGCCCGACAGCGGGCGGACAGCGGACCGCCAGAGGAGGGCGGCAGGCTTTCCGGCATGGCAGACGAAAGCCGTCAGGGGGCGGCGGAGACGACGAGCGTGCGGGTGCCGGCCATGCTGTGCCGGACGTGCGTCCGCCTGCTCAGCAGGCACGTACGGGACGTTCCCGGCATCGCCTCGTTCGAGATCGACGCCGCCGAGGGGCTCCTGCGCGTGCGCGGGTCAGTGGACGCCGGAGAACTCCAGGCGACGCTCGCCGCGGCGGGGTTCGCGGGCGACCGGTGCCGGCACCTGCGACCGGACGCGGGTTCGGTCAGGTCGTGAGCGCGGCGGCCGTCTCCCGGGCCCGGGCGGCCTCGTCCGGCAGGCCCGCCGTCTCGGCGCAGCCGGCCAGGAACGACCACAGCCGCGCCCTGGCCCAGGGGAACTCGCCGTCCTTCAGCAGGGCCACCGCGTCGCGGCACTCGCGGACGGCGGCGCCCGCGTCCCCACGGACGTACGCCATGCGGGCGCGGCCCCACGCCGCCCACGCCTGGCAGCGAGGGTTGTACGCCCGGCGCGCCACGTCCTGAGCCTCGGCGAGCAGCGCCGCGACGTCGTCGCCCTCGTCCAGGTCGAGCCGGGTGTGGGCGGTGTGCACGAGGGCGAAGGCCAGCCCGTGGAAGGACCCCTGGCCCCGCACCCAGTCCACCGACTCACCGAGGACCGCCAGGGCCTCCTCCCGCCGCCCGGACTCGCGCAGGGCGATGCCGAGATGCGCCAGGATCGCGCTGCCCATGATGCGGTCGCCCGCCGAGTGCGACAGGTCGAGACAGAGCCTCCACTCCCCGGCCGCGGCCTCGAAGTCGCCCAGGCGCAGGGTCAGCAGGGAGTCGAGATACTGCGTCATGAACCGCCACCAGCCGTCGTCGGAGTCGCCGAGGTCGCGGCGGCTCCGCGCGACCATCGCGCGGCAGCGCTCGGGGTCCCCGCCGTACTGACCGGCCCAGGCCACCACGAGCCGGGAGATCGCGGCGTTGGGCACGTCGCCGATCTCCTCGAAGACGGCGAGGCTCTTCTCGGCGGCGGCGACGGACTCCGGCGTCGGATAGTAGACATAAAGGAGGCCGATGCCCTGCAGCGCGCGGGCCCGCGCGCCGGTGGATCCGCCGCCGGTCTCCAGCAGCGCGGTCAGCGCCCGCGTGCCCTCGTGGCGCAGCCCGTAGTTCCAGAACCACAGGAGAGCGCAGGCCAGGCGGAACCCGCTCTCGGCGTCGCCACTGTCGACGGCGTGGTCCACGGCGGCGCGGAAGTTGTCGTGCTCGTCGCTCAGCCGCGCGAAGACGGCGATGTCCCGGACCCGCCTGCCGTGCTCCTCGGCATAGCGGGCGAAATAAGCGAGATGACGGTCGCGGCAGGCCCCCGCCTCACCGGCCTCCTCCAGACGGGCCCACGCGTAGTCGCGTACGGTGACGAGCAGCCGGAACCGCCCGGTGGCCGGCTCGGGCACCACGAGAGACCGGTCGACCAGCCGGAACAGCAGATCGAGCACCTCGCCCCGGACGATCCCGTCGAAGGCGCACACCTCCTCGGCGGCGGCCGGCGTCCAGCCGCCCCGGAACACCGCGAGGCGGCGCAGCAGCCGCCGCTCGGCCTCCGGCAGCAGGTCGTGGCTCCAGTCGAGCGTGGCGCGCAGCGTGCGGTGCCGGGCCTCGCCCGTACGCGGTCCCGCCGTCAGCAGCGAGAACCTGTCGGCCAGCCGGGCTTCGATGTCGGCCGGAGACAGCACCTTGACCCGGGCGGCGGCCAGCTCGATGGCGAGCGGCATGCCGTCGAGCCGCCGGCAGATGGACGCGACGACGGGCGCCGTCTCGGCGTCGAGGGCGAACGAGGGCCGCACGGCGCGGGCCCGCTCCACGAAGAGCCGCACCGCCGGGCCGGCGTCCGCCGGCTCGCCGGTGGCCCGGCCGGGAGACACGGCGAGCGGACCCACCGCGACCTGCACCTCGCCGGGGATCGCCAGCGCCTCCCGGCTGGTGGCCAGCACGAGCAGCCCCGGGCAGGCCGCGGCCAGCCGCTCCACGAGGGCGGCCACCTCGTCCACCACGTGCTCGCAGTTGTCGACCACCAGCAGCGGACGGCCGTCCCGCAGATGCTGCTCCACCGCGTCGGCCGGTGCCGTGTCCTGCGGCGCGACTCCCAGATCGGCGGCGAAGGCGCCGGCGACGTCCGTCCCGGGCTCCAGCGCCGCGAGGCGGACCAGCAGCACCCGGTCGGCGAGCGACTCGTCCACGTGGCGGGCGACCTCGAACGCGAGGGTCGTCTTGCCCATCCCGCCCGGGCCGGTCAGCGTCACGACCCGCGCCTCCGTGAGGCGTTCCAGCGTCGTGGCGACGTCGTCCTGACGGCCGATCAACGGCGTCAGCCGCCGAGTCAGCTGCCGGGGCAGCCGGTCCGCGCCGACCCGGGTCCGCTCCGCGGCGGGTACGGACGGCTGTGCGGACGGTGGGGCGGACGGTGAGGTGGGTGGGGCCGCGGCCGACGGCACCTGCTGGCGGAGGATGGCCTCGGCGAGCGCCTGGAGCTCCGGCGACGGATCGATGCCGAGTTCGTCGGCCAGCCCCCGGCGCAGTGCCTGGTAGGCGGCCAGCGCCTCCGCCTGCCGCCCGCCGCGGTAGAGCGCGAGCATCAGCAGGCGGTGCAGCCGCTCCCGAAGCGGGTGCCGCGCGACCAGGCGTTCGATGTCGGCGACGGCCTCGTTGTGGCCGCCGGACTCCAGCACGAGCTCGTAGCGGTCCTCGACCGCGCCCAGCCGCAACTCCTCCAGCCGGGCGCTCTCGGTCGCCGCCCACGCGGTGGCGCCCACGTCGGCCAGCGCGGGCCCCCGCCACAACCGCAGCGCATCGTCCAGGCGGCCCAGGGCCGCGGTGACGTTCCCGGCGGCCGTCTCCGCACGGGCCAGGACGAGCAGCCGCTCGAACACGTGGGCGTCGACGGACTCCGGCGGCGCCGCCAGCCGGTATCCGGGCGCCTGCGTGACCAGAACGTCCCCGCCCAAGCCGGCGGCGGCGAGCGCGCGGCGCAGCTTCGACACCCGGATCTGCAGCGCGTTCGTCGCGTCCGCGGGCAGGTCCTCGCCCCACAACGCGTCGGTCAGGCCGTCCACCGGCACCACCCGGCCGCAGGACAGCGCCAGCCGGGCCAGCAGGGCCCGTACGGACGGAGGCAGCGCCGCCGAACCTGCCGCCCGCACCTCGGTCGGCCCGAGGACCGCGAACGTCACAGCCGTGTCCCGCATGTCGCTCCTCTTGCATCCCCGTACGGCGAGGAATGCCCAATATTACGGGGCAATGAGTGATTTGCCGGGTTGACTGGCCGACGTGGTCAGGTGGCCGGCCAGGGCGGCGGCGTCGCGGCCGATCCAGCCGAGGACGGACGAGCCGCGGGCGCTCTGCCAGGGCAGCCCGAGGAAGTACAGCCCGGGCCATTCGGTGACGCCCTCCTGGTGCACCGGGGCGCCGCGCTCGTCCAGCACCGGCACGTGCAGCCAGGGATAGTGCGGGCGGAACCCGGTGGCCCAGACGACCGCACCGGGACGAAGGCGTCTTCCGCCCGCGAGGATCACCTCCGGCCCTTCGGCGCCCACGACGCGCTCCACCCGTTCCACCCGGCGCATCAGCCGCTTCACGTCCGTACCGATGATCATGTCCGGCCGGCCTCTGAGGCGTCGCCCGAGCCGGCTGCCGGCGCGGACGTTCATGAACCCGAGCCGGGAGAACCACCAGAACAGGTCCCGGCCGAGCACCCGCTGGGGCAACGCCAGGCCCGGCGACGGCGCGGACAGCCGGACCCGCCGCCCGCTGCCGGCCAGCTCCTCGGCGATCTGCACGCCGGTGTTGCCCGCCCCGACGACCAGGATCTCCCCCATGGGGAGCTGCCCCGGGCGGCGGTAGGCGCTGCTGTGCAGCTGGACCACCTCCGGGGCCAGGCCGGAGGCGAAGGCCGGCGTCCGCGGCGTGTGGAACGCGCCCGCCGCGACCACCACCCGGGCGGCCGTGCAGGACCCGGCCGTGGTCTCGACCCGGAACCCCTCACTGTGCGCTTCCCCGCGCGCTTCCCCGTACGGCCGTACGGTGGTCACCTGGTGCTCCAGACGGACCGGGAGGGCGAAGCGCCGCACGTACTCCTCCAGGTAGGCGGCGACCTCGTCCTTGCCGGGATGGCCGTCCGGGTCACCCGGGAACGGCAGGCCCGGCAGCGCGTCGTACCGGCGCGGGGTGAACAGTGTGAGCGAGTCCCATCGGTGCCGCCAGGCGTCGCCCACCCGCTTGTTCGCGTCGAGGATGGCGAACCGCAGACCGGCGCGGCGCAGGTGATAGCCCAGCGCCAGCCCGGCCTGCCCGCCGCCGACGATCAGCGTGTCGTAGTCCGGGCGGGCGCTCATCCCGCCACCTCGTGACCCGCCACCTCGTAGCCGGCGTCGGCGATGGCCTCGCGGACGGCGGCCGGGTCGGCGGCGCCCGTCACCAGCACGGTCTTCGCGGTGAAGTCGACGGCCACCGAGCCGACGCCGGGCACCTCGCCGACAGACTCCGCGATCGCCTTCACGCAGTGCCCGCAGCTGATGGTGGGGACGGACAGCACAAGCTGGTTCATCGTTCGCTCCTTCGGGTCCCCGGCCGCCGAGTGCGGCCCGGACGCTTCGCACCCTCCCGTACGCCGCTGTCCGTCCCCTGTCGCCCCCGCTGCCGTGCGCGGACAGGACGGGGGCAGCGGCGGGAAAGCGCCGCGCGGAAGCGTACGAGTCGTTCACCCGGACTCACTGGGACTCACTCGGACTTACTAATGGGAGGTGGGGAGCGATGACGACCGCGACGAGCGTCACGGTCTCCCGCGCGCTGGAGATCGGCGGGATGACATGCGCGTCCTGCGTACGCAGGGTGGAAAAGGCTCTCACTCGCGTTGACGGCGTGACGACGGCCGAGGTGAACCTCGCCACCGAGGTCGCCGCGGTCGCCTTCGACCCGGCGCGCGTCACGGTCGAGATGCTCACGGAGTCGGTGGGCCGGGCCGGATACACGGCCACCCCCGTGCGCGAGGACCAGGAGCCGGTCCGGCCGGAGCCGGAGGACGAACCGGACGCGGACCGGGAGGTCACCCGGCTGAAGCGCACCTGGCAGGTCACCCTCGCCGTCGGCCTGTCGATGATGGTGCTGATGTACGTGCCGCTGCCCGTCGACGCGATGGACTGGCTGATGCCGCTGCTGCTGGTCGTCGCGACGGTCGTGCAGTTCTGGGCGGGCCGCCCCTTCTACCGCGCCGCCTGGGCGGCGGGCCGGCACGGCGCGGTCAACATGCACACGCTCGTCGCCATGGGCACGACCGTGGCGTACGGCTACAGCGCGTTCGTCACCCTCTGGCCAGCCGCGGCGGAGCGGGCCGGGCTACCCCTGCACGTGTACTTCGAGATCTCCGTCGTGGTCATCGCGCTCGTCCTCATGGGCCGGTGGTTGGAGGCGAGAGCCAGGAAGCGGACCACCTCCGCCATCAGGGAACTGCTCGGGCTGCGCCCGAAGACGGCCCGCGTCCTGCGCGGAGAGGCCGAGGTCGAGGTGCCGGTCGAGGAGGTCGCCGTCGGCGACCTGATCCGGGTGCGTCCCGGCGAGAAGATCGCCGTCGACGGCGTGGTCACCGCAGGCTCCACCACCGTGGACGAGAGCATGATCACCGGCGAGAGCATGCCGGTGCGCAGGGGCGAGGGCGACCCGCTGATCGGGTCCACCGTCAACCGGACCGGCTCGGTGGTGATGCGGGCCACCGCCGTGGGGCAGGACACGACGCTGGCCCAGATCGTCCGGCTGGTGGAGGAGGCGCAGGGGTCCAAGGCGCCCCTGCAGCGTCTCGCCGACACCGTGTCCGGCTGGTTCGTGCCGGCCGTGATCGGCGTCGCCGTGCTCACCTTCGGCGTCTGGGCGCTCTTCGGACCCGACCAGGGCCGGCTCGCGTTCGGCATCGGCACGGCCATCGCCGTGCTCATCATCGCCTGCCCGTGCGCGCTCGGTTTGGCGACCCCCACAGCGATCATGGTGGGCACCGGCAAGGCCGCCGAGCTGGGCATCCTGATCTCCGGCGGCGACGCGCTCGAACAGGCCCGCCGCCTCACCACGGTCGTCCTCGACAAGACCGGCACGATCACCCGGGGCCGTCCCGGCGTGACCCACCTGACCCCCGCGCCCGGGTTCGACACAGGCGAGCTTCTGACGTACGTCGCCGCGGCGGAGACGGGGTCCGAGCACCCCCTCGGCGAGGCGATCGTCTCCCGAGCCCGGGAGGGCGGGCTCAGCCTGCCGCAGGCGGAGCGTTTCGAGGCCGTGCCCGGCCACGGTGTGGAGGCCCTCGTGGGCGGCCGGAACGTGCTCGCCGGCAACCTCGCGCTGATGCGCCGTCACGGCGTGCCGACCGGCGCGCTGGAGCCGGTGGCCGCCCAGGCGGCTGCCGAGGGCGCCACTCCCGTGTACGTCGCGCTCGACGGCCGCCTCGCCGGGGTGATCGGAGTCGCCGACGCGGTCCGGCCCGAGTCCCGTGAGGCCGTCGGACGGCTGCGCGCGCTCGGACTGGACGTGTGGATGCTGACCGGCGACAACCGGGTCACTGCCGACGTCGTCGCCCGGCAGGTCGGGATCGACCACGTCATCGCCGACGTACGGCCCGAGGACAAGGCCGCCCGCGTGGCCGCCCTGCGCGAGAGCGGCGCGGTCGTCGCGATGGTCGGCGACGGGATCAACGACGCCCCGGCGCTCGCGACGGCCGACCTCGGCATCGCGATCGGCACCGGCACCGACGTCGCCATCGCCGCCTCCGACATCACCCTCGTCGGCGGCGACCTTCGCGGGATCGTCTCGGCCATCGACCTGTCGCGCCGCACCGTGTCCACCATCAAGCAAGGTCTGACCTGGGCGTTCGCCTACAACGTGCTGCTGATCCCGGTCGCCGCCGGAGTGCTGTATCCCTTCAACGGCGCGCTCCTCGATCCCTCCCTCGCCGCCGCCGCGATGGCGATGAGCTCGGTCAGCGTGGTCACCAACGCCCTGCGCCTGCGCCGGTTCCGACCCGGCATGTCCCGGTCGTGGAGTTCGCGGCTCGCCGACTGGAGCTACCTTCTGGGCATCGCCGCCCTCGCCGTCGCCGTGGGCGCCGGGTTCACCGCCCTCAGCCGTACGGAGGCGGCGCAGCGCGGGATGAACGGCGTGCTCGCCTGGGTGCAGGACACCGGCATGCCGATGCGCCCCACCATGAGCGTGATGATGACGGCCGAGACCGAACCCGTGCCGGCGGAGGACGCCGGCGTCCGGATGGACGTCCAGGTTCCCCGTGACGTCGTCCCCGGCGTCCCCACCACCGTGCGCATACGTGTCACGGACCCCGCGACCGGCCGCCCCATCGACGACCTCGTACGCAGCCACGAGGCGTGGATCCACTTCGTCGTCACCCGGGCCGACCTGGGCACCTTCGCCCACGTCCACCCCGAGCCCACCGGCCGGGCCGGCGAGTTCACCGTCCGGGCGACCTTCCCGACCGCCGGACGCTATCTCGTCAACGCCGAGTTCCGGCGGCAGGGCGAGATGGCCGACGTCCTCAACCATCACGAGGTCACGATCGGCGACCCGGAGACCGCCCCGGCCGTACGGACCTCGTCGCCGTCCCCTCGCGAGCAGGTCGTCGGTGGCCTGCGGGTCACCCTGACCGGCGACGCCGAGGTCGGCGGTCGAAGCGACTTCACGTTCCGCTTCGCCGACGCCGCCACCGGCAGGCCCGTCTCCGGCCTGCGCCCCTACCTGGCCGCCGCCGGGCACATCGTGGTCATGCCGCTCGACGGCAGCGGCTTCGCGCACGAGCACGCCGAGGCCGAGGACGACCAGGGCCGCCCGGTCTTCGCCCTGCCGGGGCAGACCTTCGGGCCCGAGCTCGGCCTGCACGCCGAGTTCCCCCGCCCCGGCCTCTACCGCCTGTGGGGGCAGTTCCGCGACGCGACCGGCCAGGTGCTCACCACCACCTTCACGGTCGAGGCCCGCTGAATCGGCGCCGTCACAGGACCCGCACAGCGCCCGACCAGGGCCGGGGCGACGACAGTTCGCCGTCCCGGCCCTGGCGCATGGGCAGGGCGGCGCCGAGTGTCTTCGCCCGGCACCGGTTTCGCCTCTCCCCCATCGGCTACACCCGCAGTCGGGTGGTGCGGGGGTTGCGGTAGGTGAAGGCCCAGCGGTCGTCGCCGATCTTGCGGCGGGTATAGCGGGCCGGGTGGCGGTAGCGGTCGCGGTTGTGGAACTGGCACGCCGGCCCCAGCAGCTTGAGATCGGTCAGCCCGCCGCTGCACCAGTCCTCGGCGTGGTCGATCTGGCACATCGTCGCGGGCAGCGGGCAGCCGTCCACCCAGCAGGTCGCATACCGGGCGAAGACCGCCCGCCGCTGCGCCGGGGTCGCCAGACGGACCTTGCGGCCCATGTCCAGCACCTGCCCACCGGCGTCCATCAGGATCCGCACCAAAGTGCTGGTACGGGCCAGCCGATGCACGCCGGCAACAGGCAGCAGATGCCCGGTCGCCAGGATCAGCCCCGGCAACCCCCGCAACCACACCCCCGGCGGCGGACTCTTCACCCCCACCCCCGCCCAGACGCCACCTCCCCGCCGGGCGCTGCCTCCCGACCAGGCCTCGCGTCCCACCCGGGCGTCTCCTCCCAGCCAGGCGCTACCCCCCAGCCGGGCGCTGCCTTCGGCCAACGCCCGGCCTCCCGGCCCGGGCGGCGCGTCTGAGCCCGCCCCCGGCCAGGCGTTGCCTCCCAGCCGGGCGCTGCCTTCCGCCCACGGTGGGGCATCGGCCTCTGCCTCCTGCGCGCCGTTGCAAGCCGCCCTCGGCATTCCATGCTGCGCCTCGCCTGTCCAGGAGGCGTGCCGGTAGCCCTCCGCCGGGCAGTCACGGGCCGGGCAATCACTCCACTGCTCATCGGGGTCGGCGGCGGAGCGCTCGCTGTCGGCGTCCGCTGCGTCGGCGTCCGCTGCGTCGGCGTCCGCTGCGTCGGCGTCCGTTGCGTCGGCGTCCGTTGCGTCGGCGTCCGTTGCGTCGGCGTCGGTGGCGTCGGCGCAGGTCGCGCAGGAGTCGATGTCGAAGTCCTCAGCGGTCCAGGCGTCAGGCTCGGGGCCTGGGTCATCGCTCGGGTCTGGGTCTGAGAGGTCTGAGTTTGAGGGGCCGGTGTCCGAAGGGGCGGGACCAGGGTCGGGACCAGGGCCTGGGTCGTTGTCTACCGAGTCGGTGGTGGGGTGGTCAGCTGAGGGGTTGTCGGCTCCGGGGTTGTCGGCTGGGGGGTCGTCGGGGAGGGATTCGGCGGTGACCAGCACCAGAAGCTCGGTCGCGATCTTGTTCTCCAAGAACGCGATGAACGCATCCGCGTTCCGCACACTCAGCGTCCGGTCGTCACCCTCGGCCTTGGGCTTGGCGTAGACGTCCAGCAGGTGCTGCAACCGCGCGGCCGCCTCGACCGGGAGGTAGAACTCTCCCTCCAGCCCGCCGTTCCTGCGCCGGCGGACCCGGAAGAACCGGCGGTCGAAGTCGGCCTGCTCGTCGCTTTCGTGGCCGTCGGGGTCCAGCACCGCCCGCAGATACCGCCCCGCCTTGGCCACCTCCGCCGCCCCCGCCGAACCTGCCAACTCCAGCAAAATCCCCTCGGCGGTGATCGCCTGCTCATCGGTCAACCCCACGGTGGCCGTGCAGATCGCCTCCACGATCCCCTCCGCCAGGCTGCCCTCGGCGAACCGCTCACGCACCCGCGACAGACGACCCAACTCCATGCCCATCGTCACCAACCGGCCCGCACCCGGGATCGTCATCCCCCCGACGCTGCGCAGCCACAACCGGGTGGAGGCATGCCCGTGGTTCTTCGCCTCCCCGGCCCGATGCACCCGGCCCACCCGGGCGGCCAGCGCCGAGGTGATGCGGTCCCGTGCCGCCAGCAACTCCTCCGCCTCGGCCAGGCACACCTCCGCCGACTCAGGCACCGGCACCAACGCCACCGCCCGGGCCGCCTCACCAACCGCCGCCACCGCCACCCACGACGACGACCCACCGCCACCAGAAGCATCCCGGTCCGGGCCCGCATCGTTCCGGCCGGCGCCCTCGGCACCGCCAGACGCACCACCGGACTCACCACCAGAAGCACCAGCGAAAGCACCGCCGGAAGCGCCGCCGGAAGCGCCGCTGTAGGCACCACCCCCGGCGCCATCCTGACAAGCCGCATCGGGAGAAGCACAACCAGGAGGATCACCGTCAGGAAAAGCACCGTCGGCGGCACCGCCATCGGTGCGCGTGGCATCGGTGCCCGGGGCATCGGCGTCCGTGGCATCGGCGTCCGTGGCATCGGCGTCCGTGGCATCCATGCGCGCGGCATCCATGCGCGCGGCATCCATGCGCGCGGCATCCATGCGCGCGGCATCCGTGCGCGCGGCATCGGCGCTCAGGGCATCAGCACCGGCACCGGCAGGGCCAGGGGCGCTGCTGTCGGCATCTCCTGCGTGATGGACAGGAGCAGCGGAACCGACCCCAGGGCCGGGGATGTCGGCATGGTCAGGAGCGCCATCAGGGGCGGAGCCATTCACGGTTTCGTCAGCGCTGGAGTCGTCAACGCTGAAGTCGTCAACGGCAGCGATACCGGCACGAGTCGTAAATGCTCGAACAAAGGGAAAAGTCGCCGGGATGCCGTGCCAGCTCACGTGCTCTCTTGCATCGGGATCGACGATAGGCACGTATTCACGGGCAAGTGCGCCCTCGGACGACCAAAGGGGCGAGCCGGCGGTGAGCTGCTCCCACCAGTCATCGCCGATGTCACCGCTGGCATTAGAACGCTGGGGGCGCTCAGGATCATCGTCGAACAGATCCATCGCACCTCCCCGAGAAATTCGAAATCCTGTCTTAATTCTTCCACGCCAACCGACCACGAACACCCCGGCACCGGGATTTGTTGGAGCTACAGGCGATGTTCCGACTAGCTGCATATGCGACATCTGCCGTGTTGCACCGTTTGAACAGAAAACAACCGCCGCAGAAGGCCTTGAACGGGGAACAGCAGGGCACTACCGCGACCACCGTGGCCGGGAGTGCGGGAGAAGAGCCTGCGGAGCCGGCAGCCGGCTTGGGCGACGCCTCGGAGGCCGGCCGGACATGATCTCCGGTCGAGGACTCAGGGGATGGTGGCCAGAAGATCGGCCAGGGCTTGGATCGCTCTGGAGATCCCGGTGGCGGCGAGGCCGGCGCCCACGAGGCTGAGGCAGATGGACAGCACGCAGCCGTGGCCCCCACGCATCGGGCTGAGGATCGGTTTCTGCGGCTCCAGCCCGTACCAGAGGGACCGTGGCTCCAGGAGAAGGAACAGGATCGCGCCCACCTCACCCACCCAGAAGAGCCAGAACCAGGCCCATCTGTTGCCCCAGCGGGGCTGACCCGCGCCGAGCATGGTGAGGAGAGTGGCTAGCCACGCGCCGCCGACGATCCAGGGCGCGCCGGGGAAGGGCACCTGGAAGGGCCATGTCGGATAGCGCGGGTTGTTCTGATTGCTGGTCCAGCGCCAGATGACCAACGGGTGCTGATCGGCGGCCTCGGACTCGCGCACGAGCTCACGGCGGACGCGGGCCGCGTCCGTGACCCGATCGACGTCGTACCACAACCAAGGGCCGGTGGACCACCGTAACCGCACCGGATCGCCCTTGAAGAAGATCACGTACGTGACCTGATCCGCGCGCAGCGCCGTCTGGAACTCGGCGACCGTGCTCTCGCGCGGGAAAATGCTCAGAACCGTCAGAAAAGCGCCCCAGAGGAGGATGACAAGCAGCACGACACGTATCCACAGGGCCGCGATCCGAAAGGGAACCCGCATGGCCGGCGCTCTCTCCTGCGGATACACGTCCCTCCGATCGTCGAGGCCCGTACGGACGTCACTCCCGGACTACAGCGGCCAGGCTTCACCCGCCTCAAGGCGATGTCGGAAGGTGGCTATGGTGCTACGGCAACGGGCCGTTCGAGCGCCCGGCCGTCGCGCCTTTCACAGACCCCGGCGCACAAACGCCGACGCACAAACGCCGCTACACGAGACGCCGACGCGCAGACACCGGTGAAAACCGCCGAGAGTGCCCATGCCGAAAGCGTACGTTCTCATCACCCGGAGCGCGTGCGCCGTTCGGAACAGATATGAACGGAGACAATCGGATAAGACTCGCTACAGCCGATCCTGGCGGGGCAGCACGACCTCGCGGGCGATCAGGAGCAGGGCGGCCGCCAGGGGGATCCCGAGCAGCGCTCCGACGATGCCGAGCAGGGCGCCGCCGAGCAGCGCCCCGAGGATGGTCGCCACGGGCGGTACGTCGACCGACGACTTGAAGACCTTCGGCGAGATCCAGTAGTTCTCCACCTGCTGGTAGACGATGAAGAACACGGCGCAGGCGATGCCCACCTGGACCGACACGAGGAAGCCCACCCCGGAGGCCACCACGGCGCCGATGACCGCGCCGGCCAGCGGGATCAGGTCGGTGACCGCGACGAAGATGGCCAGCGCCAGCGCGTACGGCACCTTCATCATGGACAGGAACAGGAAGGTCACCACTCCGGCGATCAACGAGATGATCAGGTTTCCGGCGACGTAGCCGCCGATCTGGTTGATGATCTCGTCGCCGAGCAGCCGGACCCGCGTACGGCGCGAGCGCGGCACGAACCGGTAGGCCGTCTCCTTGATGGAGTTGAGGGACCCGAGGAAGTAGAGCGTCAGCACGAGCACGGTGAACCCGCTGAACAGCGCACTGATCAGCACGCTCGCCACGCCGAGGAGGCCGCCGAACATCTGGGTGGCCAGCTTGTCGCCGGTCACGTACTGCTGGAGCTTGTCCAGAACCTGATAACGCTCGTCCACCGAGCGGATCAGCGGGTGGTTCTGCAGTTGCTGCACGTATTCCGGCAGGTGGCCGAAGAACCCGGACGTCTGCTCGGTCAGCGGCGGCACGACCGCGAGACCGAAGGCGACGAAGAACGCGATCACCGATCCGAACACGATCGTGATCGCGACGCGGCGGGACAGGTTGCGGCGCTGGAGTGCCTCGACCGCGGGGTTGAGGCCGATGGCGAGGAACAACGACACCACGATCAGCACGAGCGCCGAACCCGCGCTGGCGATCGTCTGGACCAGCAGCCACGCGGTGAGCACGCCGAGGGCCCCGGTCAGGCCGAACATGAACGGGTTGCTCCGCAGAGGGCGCCCCGGCATGCCGAACGGCCGGTCGAGGGGCGTCACCGCGACTCCGTCACCCGTGCCATCGCCCGTGCCATCGCCCGCGCCCCCACCCGTACCGCCGTCCGTGCCGACGCTTGTGCCGGCGCGCGTGTCCCGGCCCGTTTCGCCGCCGCCCACGCCGCCGCCCACGCCACCGGTGTCGGCAGCCGGCTCGGGCACCGGCCGCTCGGGGGACGGCCGGTCAGGAGACGTCGGAGAGTCGGCCGACTCCAGTGTCCCTTCACCCTGACCAGGGAGTGAGGGGAAGACGCTGGAGATGCCGTTGCCTGGGGAACGACCGGTGTCGGGCACGCCTCCCCTACTGCCCAAACAATCTACGATTTATCGCGACAAATGCCGTGCAGTGCACCACCATCCCGACGCGTCAGGAACGGTCATTCGAGGGGCGGTCCGGTTCACGCATGGGGCTCGCCTCTCGCGCATGACGTTCGATCGCGCCGTTGATCTCCGCGCCGAACAGCACGACCAGCGAGGAGAGGTACAGCCAGAGCATGAGCACGACCACCGCCCCCAGAGCGCCGTACGTCTGGTCGAAGCGGCCGAAGCCGCTGACGAAGACCGACAGGCCCACCGAGACCAGCAACAGGGCCGGTACGGCGAGTCCCACTCCCCAGCCGACCGTGTGCCACCCAGGGCGCCGTCCGGGTTCCAGCCGGGCGCCGGGGACATACCGGTAGAGCAGCGCCAGCCCCGCACCGAAGAGCAGGACGAGCATCAACCAGCGCCCGGCCGAGACGGCGGCGCGGGCGGCCGCGCCGAGCCCCAGGTGCCCCAGCACCACCGGGAACGCGGCCACGAGCGCCAGCAGGACGGACGTCCCGGCGATGGCCGCGACCGTGAGCAGCAGGGCCGTCAGCCGGGTACGGAGGAAGCCGCGCTCCCGCCGGCCGCTGTAAAGCGCGTCGACGGCCCGGACCAGCGCCTGGACGGCACGGGACGACGCCCACAGCAGCGCGACGAGGCTGAGCGCCAGGGGCGCGCCGAGACCCTGGCGCCCGGCGCGCACCGCGTGGGTGAGCTGGGAGACGAGCAGGCGGCCGACGTCCGGGGGCAGCGGGCGGGTGAACGACGCCAGTTGCCCGGCCACCTGCCGGGGGTCGGCAACCAGCCCGTAGACCGCCACCACGACCATCAGGCTCGGGAAGACTGACAACGTTCCCCAGAAGGCGATGCCCGCGGCCAGCAGAGACAGGCGCTCCCGGGACGCCTCCTCCCGCACCCGCCGGATGATCGCCCGCCACTCCTCGGCCGGAGGCCACGCCTGCGCCCACCCCGTGATCACGCCGTACCGGCGCCGCATCTAGTCGCTCTGCCGCTGCGGCTCGCTGATCTCCTTGACCACGGGCGTGAGCAGGTCGGCGGTGAGCTGGTGCATCTGGAGGAGCAGGTCGTCGATGGTCAGCATGCCGACCACCCCCTCCTCCTCGTCCGCCACGGGCAGCCTGCGGAAGGAGTGGTGGCGGAAGGTGTCGAACGCCACCTCCACCTCGTCGCCGGGCCGCACCACGACGGGACGCTCCGACATCACCCGGCCGACGGGCGTGTCCGCGTCCTCCCCGCGGGCGAGTACGCGAAGGGTGAGGTCGCGGTCGGTCACGACGCCCGTGACGCCCTGCCCCTCCGAGACGACGACGCATCCGACGCCCGAGTAGTCCATGTGCCGCGCGACGTCCCGCACCGGGGTGACCGGCGGGACGACCACCACGGGCGTGGACATCACATCTCTGATCTTCATGGCCGGCACTCCCCCCGCGCCCGCCCAGGGCCCTGTCCTCAGCCCACTCCTACCCGCCGTACAGAAGCCCCGCCCTATTTGTGACCTAGTGCTCTTTTTATTCCCGAAAATACAGAGAAGGATGTATTTGGAGGTGATGACCATGATTACGCTGAGCGTCATCAAGGCCGACACCGGAGGCTTCGTCGGCCACTCCGCCGTGCACCCCCGATTGACCGCCGAGGCCAGGCGGGAGATCGAGCGGGCCAAGTCATCCGGGCTGCTCGTCGACGGCCACGTCGAAAGCTGCGGCGACGACATCTCGCTCATCATGACCCACACGTACGGCCCTGAGGCGGGGCTGATCCACTCCTTCGCCTGGGACACCTTCCAGGCGACCACCCACATCGCCAAGGATCTCGGCCTGTACGGCGCCGGGCAGGACCTGCTGTCGGACGCCTTCTCCGGCAACCTGCGCGGCATGGGCCCGGGCTACGCGGAGATGGAGTTCGAGGAGCGGCCGTCAGAACCCGTGCTGTGCTTCCTCGCGGACAAGACCGAGCCGGGCGCGTGGAACCTGCCGCTCTACAAGATGTTCGCCGACCCGTCCAACACCGCCGGCCTGGTGATCGACGAGAAGATGCACGCCGGGTTCGCGTTCGAGGTGTACGACCTGTGCGAGGACCGCCGCATCGTCTTCGACTGCCCGGCCGAGCTGTACGACATGCTCATGTACATCGGCGCCCCGGCCCGCTACGTGGTCCACGGCGTACGGTCCAAGACGCTGGGCACGACCGCGGCGGCGACCAGCACCCAGCGGCTGTCGCTGATCGCCGGGAGGTACGTCGGCAAGGACGATCCGGTCATGATCGTACGCTGCCAGTCGGGCCTGCCGGCCGTCGGCGAGGCGCTGGAGCCGTTCGCCTTCGCGTACTCGGTGGCGGGCTGCATGCGCGGCTCGCACCACGCTCCGATCATGCCGGTGCCCGTCGGGCAGGCGCACCCGTCCCGCTTCGACGGCCCGCCCCGGGTGGTCGCGCTGGGCTTCCAGATCAAGGACGGCAGGCTGGTCGGCCCGCGCGACATGTTCGACGACCCGGCTTTCGACGGCGCGCGCCGGCAGGCGACCGAGGTGATGGACTACCTGCGCCGCCACGGCCCCTTCGAGCCGCACCGGCTGCCGCTGGAAGACCTGGAATACACCACGATGGCCTCTCTCACCAGGCGCCTGTCGCACCGCTGGACGCCGATCACGACCGAGGTCGCCACACCGGCAGGATTGCGATGAGAGGACTGTGATCAGGATGAAGGCGGCGGTCGGCGACCGACTGGTCGTCGAGAGCATCCAACGGGGCAGGGTGGGTCGCGTCGGGATCGTGCTGGCGCTCTACCACACCGACGGCTCGCCGCCCTACCTCGTGCGCTGGCTGGACGAGGAACGGGAGACGCTGTGCTTCTACCCGGGCCCCGACGTCCGGATAGAGCACTACCTGGAGTGGTGCCCGCAGAGCCCGTGAGGTACTAAGCCCGGTGGAGGCACTCCATGACGTCCTCGTCGCTCGTCTGGGTGAAGTCCTCGTACCAGGCGCCGATGGCGTAGAAGTGGTCCGGGGTGTCCAGGCAGACGATCTCGTCGGCGTCCCCGCGCAGGCTCGCGATCGTCTCCGGCGCGCCCACGGGCACCGCGAGCACCACCGTGGACGCGCCGTGCGCACGGGCGACCTGGCAGGCGGCGCGGGCCGTCCCTCCCGTCGCGATCCCGTCGTCCACCACGATCACCGTACGGCCGGCCAGGTCGACGGGCTCGCGGGCGCCGCGGAACCGGCGGGCACGGCGCTCCAGCTCGGCCCGCTCACGGCGTTCCACGGCCGCCATCTCGTCGTCGGTGAGCCGGGCGAGCCGTACGACGTCGGGGTTGACCACCCGCACCCCGCCCTCGCCGATGGCGCCGAACCCCAGTTCCGGCTGGTACGGCACGCCCAGCTTGCGCACGAGGATCACGTCCAGGGGAGCGCCGAGGGCCCGGGCGACCTGGAACGCCACGGGCACCCCACCTCGGGGCAGCCCGACGACGACCACGTCTCCCACGCCATCCTTTGCCTCACGGAGGTCACGCAAGCGCTCGCCGAGGAGGAGCCCGGCGTCACGACGATCCACGAACACGACATTCACCCCCAAAACCTGACGGTACGCGGCCTCTCGTGCGCGAGGAGAGCCGCGGGTGAGTCCTGATCGCCTGTCCTGCATACTGGGGCGGTGACCGCGACCGACCGGGCCCCCGGCGGGGAGCTTCCCCGGCACCGGCCGACTCTGGCCGAGATCGCCAATCTGGCGGGTGTGTCTCCGCCGACCGTGTCGAGGGTGCTCAACGGGCAGGCCGGGGTCGCCCTGGCCACCCGGCAGCGCGTGGAGGCGGTGCTCCGGGAGCACGGCTACCGGCGGCGCGACAGCGAGCCCGCCGCGATCCTGGAACTGGTCTTCCACGCCCTGGAGAGCCTGTGGGCGCTGGAGATCATCCAGGGCGTCGAGCAGGTCGCGCGGGAGCGTGGGCTCGCCGTGGTGCTGACCGAGATGCAGGGCAGGCTCACCCCCGGCAGGGCCTGGACCGAACAGGTGCTCGCCCGCCGTCCCACCGGGGTCGTGGCGGTCTTCTCCGAGCTCACCGTGCAGCAGCAGTCCCAGCTCGCCACCCGTTCGATCCCCCTGGTCGTGCTGGATCCGACCGGGGAGCCGCTGCACCAGACGCCGTCCGTCGGGGCCACCAACTGGAGCGGCGGGATGGCCGCCACCCGGCACCTGCTCGACCTGGGCCATCACCGCATCGCCATGCTGAGCGGGCCCACCCAGTGGCCGTGCTGCCGGGCCCGGCTCGACGGTTTCCGGGCCGCGATGGACGCGGCGGGCGTGTACGTGGACCCCGCCCTCCTGCGGATCAGCACTCTCTATGTGGAGGGCGGGTTACGCGACGGCGCCGAACTGCTGCGCCTGCCCGACCCGCCGACCGCCGTCTTCTGCGCCAACGACCTGCAGGCCCTCGGCGTGTACGAGGCCGCCAGACGGGCCGGGCTGCGCGTTCCGGAGGACCTCAGCGTGATCGGGTTCGACGACCTGTCGTTCACCCAGTGGGCCGGGCCGCCCATGACGACCGTACGGCAGCCGCTCGTGCAGATGGGGGCCACCGCCGCGCGGATGGTCCTCCACCTCGCCGACGGCGAGCCGCTCGAACAGCACCGCGTCGAACTCGCCACCACCCTCGTCGTACGGGAGAGCACCGCGCCGCCCCGTTCCTGACCTCTCTGCGGCCCCGTTCACGGCCGGTGGCCCCAGGTGGCCCACCGCCACAGCCACTCCAGCGGGCCGTACCGGTGCGTGCGCAGCCAGAGAACGGACCACAGCCACTGGACGGCGAGGATGACGGCCGAGGTCAGTGCCACTCTCGCCGAGGACCAGGCCTCCGGTGAGCACCCGCAGAGGCGGGCGGCCAGCAGGACGAGGACGGTCGCGGTCAGGTAGTTGGTCAGCGCCATCCGGCCGAGCGGCGCGAAGACGGCCGTCAGCGCCGGCCGGAGCGGTGTCCGCAGCAGCACGAGCAGGGCACAGACGTAGACCCCCGCGAGCAGCAGCCCGGAGAGGGCGAGCGCCCGCCCGAATCCGGGGTCGTCGACCTCCTGACCGGCCGACCACCACAGGGCGGGCGCCGCCGCGGCCGCGAAGGCCGGTCCGAGCAGCGCCGGCACCCGGGTGGACCGCTCGATCCGGGCCGTCACGCCGTATCTGGTCAGCGCGGATCCCAGCAGGAACAATCCGGCGACCAGGGTGAACCTCTCCCCGCCGAGGAACAGCGCCACCGCGACGAGCACGGGGGCGAGCCCGGCGACCACCCGGCGCGGCAGCCAGGTCGAGGGCAGCAGCACCAGCAGGCCGATGACGGCGTACGTGCTCAGGATGTCGCCGGGCCAGAGCAGGAGGAAGTGCGCCAGCCCGGCCGCGAGCAGCACGAGGAGCCGGCGCAGCAGGATCACCCTCGGGCGGGCGGCCCGGGCGGCGGCCGACTCCAGCAGCAGCGAGAACCCGACGCCGAACAGCAGCGAGAAGATCGGGAAGAAGCGCTGCTCGACGAGCAGGCCCATCCAGGCGTCGTCGGGGGTCGTGGGGGCGGCCGCCCGCAGGACGTCTCCGGTGTGGGCGATGGGTTTGACGTTGGCGAGCAGGATTCCGCACAGCGCGAAGCCGCGCACCACGTCGAGCGCGGTGATGCGCTCACGTCGCGTTCTGTGGGCCGCGGGAGGTTCCGTGAGAGCTTCCATGAAAGCCGCATCCTGCGCGGACCCGTACGCCTCCGGCATCGGCCGCAAGCGGGAATCGGGCGGCGCGGGACCATACTTTCGGCTGGTTCTGCGCGGCCCGCCCATCTCGTAGCCTCGGCCCTGTGTTTACTGAGGGCGCTCGTAACCTCGGCCCTGTGTTTACTGAGGGCGCTGTAGCCGGGGGCCGTGTGCGGAGATGGGCGGCCGACGCCGGGCTGGGCGCCGTGTTCGCCGTGGTCCTGGCCTTCTGGGCCTCCCTCATCGCCGACAGCTGGGGCGGGGGCTACTGGCGGTTCGACTGCGCCGCCGGGGCCGCGGTCTGTGCCATCGCATTGTTCCGGCGGCGCGACCGAGCATGGGCGGCGGTGGCGGGCCTGGCCGTGGCGGCGACCGCCGTCCTGGCCGCCAGGTTCGCCGACCTGCCCGCCGAACCGGGTCCCGGGATGGCCCTCGGTCTGGCCGTGCTGGTCGCCGCGGCGGTCAGGAGACTGCCGGTCCGTACGGCCTGCGGCGTGGCGGCCGGCGGGCTGGCCGTGGCCGTCGGCAGCCTGCTGACCGCGCACACGTCCGCCGCCGGGGTGCCGTCGGTCACCGCGATGAACGTCGCGGCCTGGGCCGCCGCCGTCGTGGCCGGGCTGAGCCCGCGACTGCTCGACGCCCGCAGGCGGGCCGTCGCGGAGGCGGTGCGCCAGGCCGAACGGCTGGCGCTGGCCCGGGAGCTGCACGACGTCGTCGCCCACCACGTCACCGGCATCGTGGTGCAGGCGCAGGCCGCCCGGCTCGTCGCGCGGCGGAGCCCGGAGAAGGCGGGCGACGCCCTGGGCCAGATCGAGGCGGCCGGGTCCGACGCGCTGGCCGCGATGCGTCGCGTCGTCGGCCTGCTGCGCGTCGCCGAGGGTGAGGCGGGCGGCCCCGACGCGGGCCCGGGAGTCGCCGAGCCCGGCCGCCTCGGCGACCTGGTCGGGCGGTTCGAGGCCGGGGGCCGCCCGGTGCGCCTGCGGCTGCCGCGCGAGGAGGAGACGGCGATGTGGCCGCCCGAGGTGGCCTCGACGGTCTACCGGGTGGTGCAGGAGTCGCTGACCAACATCGCGCGCCACGCGCCGCGGGCCCGCGAAGTCACGGTCAGCGTGGAGCGGGACCGGGACGTCGTCGTCGTGGAGGTCGCCGACGACGCGCCGCCGGGGTCGCAGGCGGGATCACGCGGGGGATCTCGTGGGGGGTACGGCCTGCTCGGGATGCGTGAGCGGGTCGAGGCGCTCGGCGGCACGTTGCGGGCCGGGCCACGCCCCGGATCCGGCTGGTCGGTGCTCGCCACCCTGCCCGCCCCACCGCCCGCCACCCTGCCGACCGCCCTGCCCAGCCCCCGCCAAGAGTCCCGGCGCGACGCGTGACGACGATCAGAGTCCTGGTGGCCGACGACCAGGCGATGGTACGCGGCGGCCTGCGGCTCATCCTGGAGGACCAGCCCGACATCGAGGTGGTCGCCGAGGCGGCCGACGGCGCCGAGGCCGTCGAACTGGCCCGGCGGCTGCGGCCGGACGTGTGCCTGGTCGACGTGCGGATGCCCCGGCTCGACGGCATCGAGGTCACCCGTCTCCTGGCCGGCCCGGGAGTCCCCGAGCCGCTCAAGGTGGTCGTGGTCACCACCTTCGACCTGGACGAGTACGTGTACGGCGCGCTGCGGGCGGGCGCGGTGGGCTTCGTGCTGAAGGACTGCGGCCCCGCCCTGCTGGTGGAGGCCGTGCGGGCCGCGGAGGCCGGGGACGCCCTCGTCTCCCCCTCGGTCACGCTGCGGCTGCTGCGCCACCTGACCACCCACTGGACCACCGACCCGGCCACCCGTCCGGAACATCCCCTCTCGAACCGGGAGATCGAGGTCGTCCAGGCCGTCGCGCGGGGCCGTACCAACCAGGAGATCGCCGCGGAGCTGTTCATCTCGCTCAGCACGGTCAAGACCCATGTGTCGGGCATCCAGGCCAAGCTCGGGGTGCGCAACCGCGTCGAGATCGCCGCATGGGCCTGGGAGAACCGACTCACAGAACGTACGTGACACAACAGCCCAAAATGTGTCAAATCAGCCGGAACGGGCAGGAGGTGGGCAGCAGAACTAGAGAAGGGTGGCAGCATGGCCGTAAGCGGCATCATCTCCGCCATCATCATCGGACTCATCATCGGCGCTCTCGGCCGACTGGTCGTGCCCGGGCGTCAGGCCATCCCGATCTGGCTGACCATGGTGATCGGCGTCATCGCCGCCCTCATCGGCACGGCGATCGCGCGAGGCCTCGGAGTGGCGACCACCCCCGGCATCGACTGGCTGGAACTGATCATCCAGGTGGCGCTGGCGGCCCTGGGCGTCGTCGCCGCCGTGGCCGTCTTCCGGCGCGGAAGCGTCGGATAGGCCCTCCCCGACGGCCCCGGCACAGGCCGGGGCCGTCGGCGCGTTCCCGGACTTCACCGACCTTTACGCAATCACCGACTTCCTTTGAATTCGCCCGGCCCGGGGCGGCGTACGGTCGTCTTTCGGGGGCGTTTCGGGGGTCTTGATGAACTGCCGTGATGACACGTGTGTCACCTGCTCGGACGAGGCGGTCGCGGTCACCGTCCTACGGCTCCTCGACGCCGGCCTCGCGCTCGCCGACACCGGCCGCGGCCGGGAGGTGGTGAGCGTCGCCCTGGTGGACGTCCAGCCTGGCGACGTCGTGCTGGTCCACGCCAAGGAGGCCATCGCCGTGGCCCCCAGTGGCGGCCCCCGGTGGCGTCGTGTCAGGTGAGCCCGGAGGGAGGCGCTCGTGAAAGAGGCGGGCCCGATGACGGCGCCGATGGAGCACCGCATGCGCTGGCAGTTCGGCGTGCTCGCGCCGCCGGGCTTCCCCGGCGAGCCGTCGGCCGGCGTGACGGAGTGCCTCCTTGAGGCGGACCCGGACGCGACGATCGACCTGCGGCTGCGGTTCCTGCACGTCAGGTGCAGGACCGTGGAGCGGGAGGAGGACGACGGCTACTGGCCGGTGCCGAAGCTGACCGTCGCCGGGCACGACTACCTCGGCTTCGACGAGGCCGTCGAGCGGGAGACCCGGGCCGTCATCCCCCTGACGGGCGGGCGGCGCACGATCGAGGTCCACGTGCCCTGGGGCCGGGAGATCGAGCCGATCCTCTCCCCGAGCGGTGAGCGCACCGGCCGCGTCATCTGCGAGCACCAGCCGATCCACGCGGAGCTGCGGGTCTCCGCCGAGCGGCTGGCCGATCCGTACGGGCTGGTCAGGTTGCGGGTGGAGGTGCACAACACGGCCCGCTGGGAGCGTGCGGACGCGCCGCGCGAGGAGGCCCTGCGGCACTCGCTGGTCGCGGCCCACCTGCTGATCGGCATCAGCGGAGGAGCGTTCGGCCCGGGCCCGGCCGACGAGAGCCCGCAGGTCAGGGGGGTGTGACGGCGATGCACGAGTTCGGGATCGCCGAGGCCGTCCTGGACGCCGTGGAGCACCGCGCGAAGGGCAGGCGGGTACGGCGGGCCCGGGTGCGGGCGGGCGCCCTGCTCCGCATCTCCCCCGCGGTCCTGAAGCAGGCGTTCGGCCTCGCCGCCACCGGCACGGTGGCCGAGGGGGCGACGCTCGACCTGGTCGTCGAGCCCGTCCGGCTCGTCTGCCGGGGCTGCGGGCACAACGCCCTGTGCGACAACCCGATGACGATCTGCGGCGAGTGCGGGGGCATCGACATCGACGCCGAGGGCGGGGATCGCCTCGTCCTGGAGTCGGTGCAAATCGTGGAGGCGGCCCATGTGCCTGGGGATTCCGGGCGAGATCGTGGAGATCCCGTCCGATCGGCCTGACCTCGCCACGGTCGACGTGAGCGGGGTCCGCCGGGCCGTCAACATCGACCTTCTCGACGGTCAGCCGCTGCGGCCCGGCGACTGGGTCCTCATCCATGTCGGTTTCGCCCTGTCGAAGATCGACGAGGACGAGGCCAGGGCCGCGCTGGAGTTCCTGGAGGGCATCGGCCAGGCGTACGAGGACGAACTCGCGGCGCTGCGCGACTCGGGCCCGGGCGCGGAGGGGTGAGATCATGCGCTTCGTCGACGAGTACCGCGACGCGGACAGTGGGTCAGCACGGTGAAGCGGCGTTCCTCCAGCAGGGTGACGGCCCGATCGAGCAGGAGCAGGTTCTGGAAGACGCCGCCGGAGAGCGCCACCGCCGACAGGCCGGTGGTCTCCCGCAGGTGGTCGCAGCCGTCGGCGACGGCACGCCTGCTCACGGGCCCATTGTCTCGCGGCGGTTCAGGCCGCGGTTCAGTCGGGCAGGTCGAAGACGTCGTCGAGGGCGATGACCCGCAGCAGATGGCGCAGGTAGGCGGTCAGCGCGACGATCCGGAGGGCCGCCCCGCGTTCCTCGGCTCCCCGGTAGAGGTTCATCACGACGGCGATGCCGGAGGAGTCGACGAACCTCAGCCCGGCCAGGTCGAGCTCGATCACCCGCGGGTTGTCCGCGAGCACCTTGTCCGCCTCTTCGGCCGCCTCGTCCACGGTGGTGTAGTCGAGCTCACCGGTCAGCACCAGGCGCGCGGTGCCTGGCTCGGGGGTGACGTACTCGACCAGTAACGGCGGCGTGTCCTGCATCAGGGGCTCGTCTCTTCGGGTTCGGGGTGATCGGGGGCGTCAGGGGCCACGCCCGCCGCTCTCATACCCTCGGCGAGGAACGCCCGGGTGCGAGGGCAGTCTGTCAGCTCGCCGCGCAGGACGGCCAATCCGAGCACGACGGACTCGCTCGGCACTCCGCGCGCGGCCAGCACCATGCAGGTCCAGGTGACGAAGTCCGTGAAAACCGACACGTCGCCGAGATACAGCGCGGCGCCGAGGAAGTCGGCGACGTACCCGAGATCCTCCGTTATCTGCTCCATCTGCCACGGGTCGTAGTCCCGCATGGGCGGGTAGGAGGCGACGAGCAGGTCCAGCGCCCGCGGCAGCAGCTCGCCCCGGCGCCGGGCGAGGCAGGCGTACTCGCCGTCGGGCGGCAACTCGGCGCCGTTCTCCCCGGCGAGCGGCAGCGGCCCGGTGTCGAGCAGGTCGGCCGCGATGTCGGCGGCCGGGGCCCAGGCATCCGCGCCGAGCAGACGGGCGATCCGGTCGTCGGCGCCGAACGCGGCCCCGCCCACCAGGACGGGGACGCCGGCCATCCGGCAGGCGCCGACGGCCCGGTGCGCGCGGGGCAGCCACACGGGCAGCGTGCAGCCGAGCGCGACCAGCTCGGGGCCGGCCTGCCCGATCCATTCGACCAGATGGGGTGCGGGCACACTGGCGCCGAGGAAGTCGGCCCGCCATCCGTGCAGGCGCAGCACCTCGGCCAGGAGGCGGGTGGGCAGCGCGTGATTCTCCCTCTCCACGCAGGCGACCACGACCCGCCCGCGGGTGGGGGGCGGGCTCACCCTGCGGGCGACGGCGGCGACGACCCGCTCGCTGACCGCGGTCGCCGCGTGCTCCTGGGCCACGGACCACCGGTTGACCGCCCAGAGCCGGCCGACCCGGCGCTGGGCCGGCCCGATCACCCGCAGCAGCACGTCCTGCGCGGAAACGCCCTCGTCGAGCATCCCGAAGACCAGGTCGACGGCGCCGGACTCGTCGGCCTCCTCGATCTGTCGCAGATAGCGGACGATCTCGCTCGTGAAGCCCGCCGCCGGGGCGCTCACCATCGCACGGCCACCGGCCGAGGGGGGAGCCGCCGGGGTCTTCCCACGTCACGCCCCCTTCAGCTGAGTCCTCTTTCTCACGTTACCCGTGGGGGTGAGCCGCCGGACGGGCGGGAGGCGGTCGCCGCCTCCATGCCCTCGGCCAGCAGCGCGCCGGCGCGCGGGCAGTCGGCCAGCACGTCCCGGAAGAGCCGCAGCCCGAGCACCACCGACTCGGCGGGCACCTTCCGGGCCGACAGCACCTCGCAGGTCCACGTGACGAAGTCGGTGAACAGGATCGCGTCGTGGACGTAGAGCGCGGCGGCGAGGAAGTCGGCGATGTGCCCGAGGTCCTCCGCGGTGTGCTCAAGCTGCCGCTCGCTGTATCCGCCCATCGGGGCGTACGACTCCCTGAGCAGGTCCAGCACCCTGGCCAGCACCTCGGCGCGGTGCCGGGTCAGGTATCCGTACTCCTCGTCGCCCAGGTGGACCGCCCCGTCACTGCCGGCGGCGAACGACGGCAGCCCGGCGGCGAGCCGGTCGGCCGCCGCGTCGGCGGTGGGCGCCCACGCGTCCGCGCCCAGCAGGCGGGCGAAGCGGCCGTCGGCTCCGAAGGCGGCCCCGCCCGCGAGCACCGGGACGCCCACGGCGCGGCAGGCGGCGATGGTGGCGTGCGCCCGGGGCAGCCGGGTCGCGATCATGCAGCCGAGCGCCACCACGTCGGGGCCCGTCTGGTGCAGGTGCGTGATCAGGTGCGGGCCCGGCACGCTCGCCCCCAGGAAGTCGACCCGCCATCCCCGCAGTCGCAGCACCTCGGCCAGCATGCGGGTGGGCAGCGCGTGATACTCCCCGTCGGCGCAGGCCACCGTCACCCGGCCACGCGTCGGTTTGGACCGCACCCGCCCGGCGATCGCCGCGACGGCCCGCTCGCTGACCGCGGTGGCCCCGTGCTCGCGGGCCACCGACCAGTCGCCGGCCGCCCACAGCTCACCCACCCTGCGCTGGCCCGCGGCGACGACCCGCAGCAGCACGTCCTCGGCGGGGACGCCCTCGTCGATCAGGTCCAGGACGAGATCGACCGCGCCGTACTCGTCGGCCTCGCCGATCAGTTTCAGGTAGCGCTCCACCGCGGTCCCGGCGCCGGTGCCCGCCGGACCGCCCGTCATCCCTGCCTGGGTCATCCCGTCGTCTCCGCCCACACGGTCATGGCGCCCGGCGTGGCGACCGTCGCCGTACCGGTCTCCGTACCCGTCGCCGGGTCGTGCCCGCCCGCCCGTACGGCGAGGAGGGCGCGGTCGTCCTGCTGTCCGCCCGCGAGCCACTCACTGCTGATCTGCTCCAGCCGCTCCACCAGCGCGTCGACCGGCATGCCGGCACAGCTCGCCAGGGCCTCCTTGAGCCGTTCCTCGCCGAACATCTCCCGCCTGGTCGGGCCGCCGAAGGCCTCGGTGATGCCGTCGCTGTACAGCAGGCACACCTCGCCGGGAGCCAGGTCGACCGTGGCCGGCCGCACCACGGTCTTCTTCAGCGCGCCGAGGAGGGAGCCGCGGGCGGGCGCCTCCTCCACCGTGCCGTCCCGGCGCAGCACCAGCGGCGGCGGATGGCCCGCCACGGCCAGATCCACCAGCACGTGCTCGTCGGGGGCGACCCTGAGCGCCGCGAGGACCAGCGTGACGTAGGAGTTCGGCGCCGGCGAAGCGAGCAGTGACCGGTTCAGCAGTTCGAGTAGCTGGACCGGGCGGCTTTCCAGCAGCAGCAGCGCGCGCAGGCTCTGCCTGACCTGCCCGGCCAGTACGGCCGCGCGGGCGCCCTTGCCGCAGACGTCACCCAGGATGATCAGAGGCGGCCGTTCCACGATGCCGATCCCGCTGTCGTGACCGGCGCCGGTCTCGGACATGTAGACGTCGTAGAAGTCGCCGCCCACGGCGCCGGCCTGCTGGGAGGACCGGAGCCTCCCGGCGAGGCGCATGCCCTCGACCTCCGGCAGGTCGGGCGGCAGCAGGTCGTCGATCAGGATGGCGTTCACCGCGCTCTGCTCCCGGAACAGCGAGGCCGCCGAGAGCGCCGCGCCCGCCCGGGACGCGAGGTCGCGCACCATCGCCAGGGCCTCGTCGTCGAACGGAGGCCGGCCGGCGCGGCGGACCAGCGCCATCGCCCCCGCGGGGACGCCGTTGCCGGGCAGCGGGAAGACCAGCAGGTCACCGGCCGGGCCGAACCCCTCCGGCAGCAGCCAGTCCGGCACGGCGCCCGCGTCCTGCCGCCCGCCCGAGCCGTGCGTCAGGCCCGCGAGCGCGTCGGTCAGGCCCGGCACCCGCAGCGCCGTCGAGAGCGGCATGACGCCCTCCTCCGGTCCGGGGTGCCCGGCGACGGCCCGGATCCACTCGACCCGGCGGTTGGTGGCGGGCGGCAGCACCACGACCGCCAGGTCGCACAGGAAATCGGTGCCCAGATCCACGGCGGCGCGGGCGCATCGGCGCGGGTGGAGCGACGCGAACAGGCGGCGCGCGGCCTCCAGCAGGAACTCGGCGCGGCGCGGCAGGGACGGCGCCTCACTCAGGTAGAGGGCACGGTGGTCGCCGGCCGCCTCCGTCCGCACTCGGATCACCCGGCCGCCGTACGTCACCGTGCTCGATCCGGCCGGGTCCAGCTGTGGGGGAACCGGCCTGCCCGGGACGATCTCCGGCGCCAGCCGGGCCGCCGCCGCGTTGGCCAGCAGCACGACGCCGCCTGCGTCGCACAACACGATTCCCTCGTCGCTGCCGTCCAGCAGCGCCGCCATGTCGCCGGGCGTCGCCCGCGCGGCTCCCGCGTTCGTGGAGCCGGTGGCGCCTCTCACCCGTGCGTTCTCCTCATGGCCCTCGGTCCTCGGATGCGTCGTATTTGCCAGACTACCTTCGGCCCCGACGGCCCGATCCGCGCCCCTTGACCACGGGACGGGTCAAGCGCCGCCCTGGAGCAGGACCAGGGCGGCGGCGCCGAACAGCCCGGCGTCGCGGCCCAGTGAGGTCGGTTCCACCCGCAGGCGGCGCAGGAAGCCGAGCCCGGTGTTCCGCCCGATCGCCCGCCTGAGCGGGTCGAACAGGATCGGTCCCGCCGCGGCCACGCCCCCTCCGACGACGACGTCGTCGAGATCGAACAGAGCGGACGCCGTGAGGACGGCGGTGGCCAGCGCGCCGGCCGCGCGCTCGAAGGCGCGGACGGCGGTGGGATGACCGGCGCGGGCGTCGGCGGCCAGAGCGCGGGCGTCCGCGCCGGTCCAGCCGTTCGCGGCGGCCCAGCGCACCATGCCGGGCCCGCTGGCGATGGTCTCGACGCATCCGACGCCGCCGCAGGGGCACGGCTCGCCGCCGGGATCGACGGTGATGTGGCCGATGTGACCGGCGTTGCCGGTCGGGCCGACGTACGGCACGCCGTCCAGCACGAGACCGCCGCCCACGCCGGTGGACACGACCATGCCGAGCATCGCCCGGCTCCGCCCGGCGGGCCCGTCGGGGACGGGGCCGGTGAGCCCGCGCCACCACTCGCCGAGCGCCATGCACTGGGCGTCGCCCGCGAGCCGTACGGGACGGCCGGGCAGCGTCTCACCGAGCGCGTCGACCAGCGGGAAGTCACGCCAGGTGGGGATGTTCACCGGACTGACCCTGCCGCGGCGGGGGTCGAGCGGACCGGCGGAGCCGACCCCGATGCCGTCGAGGCGGTCGGGCGCCACCCGATCGGTGATCCGGCGCACGACCTCCGACAGCGTCCGGCCGGCCGACTCCGGGCCGCGCAGCGGCACCTCGGTGCGGGCCAGCATCTCGCCGTCGGGCGCGACCGCCGCGGCGGCGAACTTCGTGCCGCCGATGTCCACCGCGAGCACGGTCATCGCCGCGTCCCCGGTCTCTCCACCACGGTCGCTCCCGTCACTTAACCGGATAAGGCCCCGCAACGGTAGTCGCTTGACGACCGCCGCGTCAACGCTCCGTCACCGGCACCCGGGCGGCCGTCGACGAACCGGTTCAGCGGTAAATATCCGGCCCCGCGGACATCGGCGGGGCGGGGGCGGGAAGGGCCGCGAGGGGACCCGCCCGGGCGAACAGGAGGACACGGAGGCTTTCCATAATTCCGATCGATTTGGTAGGGTTCGCAGGTGCATTTCGACTACACCATGGCGATCGGCTCCTTTCTGGTCGCCGTCGTCGTCGGCCTGACGGGGATGGGCGGGGGCGCCCTCATGACGCCCATGCTCGTGACGTTCTTCGGCGTGCCGCCCCTCGCCGCCGTCTCCAGCGACCTCGTCGCCGCCGCCGTGATGAAGCCGGTGGGCAGCCTCGTGCACCTGCGCCGGGGCACGGTCAACCTGAGGCTCGTCGCCTGGCTGTGCGCGGGCTCGGTCCCGGCGGCGTTCTGCGGCGTGCTCATCGCCCGCGCCCTCGGCACCGGCGAGGGCGTGCAGAGCGTGATCCAGAAGGGCCTCGGCATCGCGCTGCTCATCGCCGCGGCGGGCCTGGCCGTCCGCGGCTACCTCGCGATGCGCGACCGCGCCGAGGGCCGCACCCCCGAGACCGGCCGCCGCACCGCCGCCCCCGGCGAGCCGGCCGCGACCGAGATGCCCTCGGTCACCGTACGGCCGCTGCCGACCGCGCTGGTGGGGGCCGTCGGCGGGCTCGTGGTCGGCATCACCTCGGTCGGCTCGGGCTCCCTGATCATCGTGGCCCTGCTCGCGCTCTACCCCGCGCTGAAGGCCAACCAGCTCGTCGGGACCGACCTGGTCCAGGCCGTGCCGCTGGTCATGTCGGCCGCGCTCGGCCACCTGCTCTTCGGCGAGTTCACGCTGTCGGTCACGGTCGCGCTGCTGGCGGGCTCGATCCCCGGCGTCTACCTCGGCTCGCGCATCTCCTCCCGCGCCCCCGGCGGCCTGATCCGCCGCGCCCTGGCCTTCGTGCTGCTCGCCTCGGCGCTGAAGATGTTCGGCGTCGGCAACGCGCAGACCGTCTGGGCCCTGCTCGCCGTGCTGCTGCTCGCCCCGGCCTTCTGGATGGTCCTGCGCGTGCGCTGCGGCCTGCCGCCGCTGCCCTGGACGCGTAGGGCGGCCTCTTCAGCGGGCACCTCACCGGACTCCTCACCGGACTCCTCGGACAGAGACCCCGACCGGATCGCCGCGCAGTAGGGCCGCCGGCGGCCCGGCTCAGGAGGCGGGCGGGTGGCGGCGTAGGGACTGCCAGATGGGCTCGGGCAGCAGCCGGGCGGCCTCGTCGAGGTCCGCCTCCGGCGCACCGGCGATCCACCGGCGCGCGACCTCGGCCACCGGGCCGATCAGCAGTATCTCGATCACCGGCACGGGCAGGCCGGCGATCGCCCCCGACGCGACGTGCGGGCGCAGCCACGCCACCAGCGCGTCCAGGCGCGACGTCTTCGCAGCGGCCGCCGCCCCGGGCTCCACGTGCCCGAGGTACGGCGAGGCGTGGATGAACCTCGCCTTGGCCGGGTGCTCCCGTACGAAGCCGAGGTAGGCGACGACGATCGCGCGCACCCCCGCGCGGGGGTCGTCCACCCCCTCCACGGCCTCGACCAGCGCGTCGAGCAGATCGGCCAGGCACGCGGAGTAGAGCGCGGTCGCGAGGCCGGGGAAGCTGCCGAAGTGGTGGTAGAGGCTGCCGACGCTGATCCCGCCGCGCCCGGTGACCGCCCGCATCGTGAAACCCTGCGGGCCGTCGTCGGCGTACACGGCGAGGGCGGTGTCGAGCAGCCGCCGCGCCGTCTCCTCGCCGCGCCGCTGCCGGGTCACGCCGTCCCGGTGAGGGCCGCGGCCTCGCTCCACAGCGCCTCCGCGAGCGCGGCGTCCCGCGCGACGGGGGCGAGCGGGGTCTCCTCGTCGATCTCGAAGTAGCGGCCGGTGCCGCCGGAGGCGTCGAGGGCGAGGCGCACGACGGGCCGCGCGCCGGCCTCCGGGGTGTCCCAGGTGCGCTTGACCGCCTTCAGCACCAGCCCGAGCGGGCCGCCCCTGGCCCCGAGGTCGGTCCGGATCACGCCCGGGTGGACCGCGTCGATCGTCACCCCGGCATCCTGCCACCGCCGGGCGAACAGCGGCACCATCATGAGGTTGCACAGCTTGGTGTCCGCGTACGTGCGGATGGGGTGGAAGTCCAGCCCGGTCGCGGTCCGGCCCGGCTCCGCCCGGCCCTTGACGTACAGGCCCGCGCTGACCTGGACCACCCGCGTGCCGCTCTCGCGCAGGCGCTCCTCCAGCAGGTGGTTGAGCAGGAACGGCGCGAAGTGGTTGACCGCGAACGCGCGCTCCACGCCGTCCGCGGTGATCTCGCGGCGGGCCGGCCAGACGCCCGCGTTGTGCACCAGCACGTCGAGGCGCGGGCAGGCGTCCAGCAGGGCGCCGGCCGCCTCCCGCACCGACGCCGTCTCGCCCAGGTCGGCGACGACCAGCACGGCGCCGCCCGGCAGGGCCGCCCGCGCCACCTCTCCCCGTACGGGATCACGGGCGACGATCACGACCCGGTACCCCTCCTGGGCGAGGCGGGCCGCGACCGCCTGCCCGATCCCGCGGGAACCTCCGGTGACCACAGCCGTACGCGTCATGGGAGCGACTCTAATTAGAGAAACTCTCTAGAGCAACTCTCTAATTGTGAGTGGTCAGAGCGAGCGCAGCGCGGGGAGCAGCTCCTTCTCCGACCACTCGAAGAACTCCCGCTGGCGCTCCCGGCCCACCTGGACGAGCGCGAGGTGGGTGAACCCGGCGTCGATGTACTGCCGCACCGCCTCGACCACGGCGTCCACGTCGGCGCCGCAGGGCACCTTCTCGGCCACGTCCTCGGGCCGTACGGTCTCGGTCGCGGCGGCGAAGTTGACCGGGGCCGGCAGCTCGGACATGACCTTCCAGCCGGTCACCGCCCAGCGCCACATCCGGTGCGCCCGCTCGACGGCGGCGTCCCGGTCGGGGTCGTAGCAGACGGCGAGCTGGCCGTACACCGGCTTGCCCTCGCCGCCCGACGCGGCGAACTTCTCCACCAGCGAGCCGTCCGGGTCGGTCGCGATGAGGCCGTCGCCGAGCTCGGCCGCGATGTCCGCCGACTGGCCGCCGGACGCCGCGATCGCGATGGGCACCGGGCGCTCCGGCAGATCGAAGACCCGGGCGGAGTCGATGTCGAAGTACTCGCCCCGGTAGTTGCGGTAGCCACCCTGGAAGAGCTCCCTGATGACCTCGATGGCCTCGCGGAACATCTCGTGCCGGGTGTTGACCGGCGGCCACCCGTGCCCCACGACGTGCTCGTTCAGGTTCTCGCCCGCCCCGAGCCCGAGCGTGAACCGCCCGTCGCTGAGCACCCCCACCGTGGCCGCCTTCTGGGCCACCACCGCCGGGTGGTACCGCATGATCGGGCAGGTGACGTACGTCATCAGCGGCAGCCGTTCGGTGGCCTGCGCCACCGCGCCGAGCACCGACCAGGCGTACGGGGAGTGCCCCATCTCGTCCAGCCAGGGGAAGTAGTGGTCGGAGATGACGGCGTAGTCGAAACCGGCCCGCTCGGCCGTGACCGCGTCCTCCACCAGCTCCTTCGCCGGGCTCTGCTCGGACATGAGTGTGAAACCGATCTCTGCCATACGCGACCCCTACCCACGTCCGTCCAGGTCAGACGGACCGCTCAGACGGGCGCTCAGACGGCCCGGTGGTACTGGTGGGGCCATCGGCCGGCAGCGCCGAGCTCCCGGGCCGCGCGGTTCGGCCAGTAGGGGTCGCGCAGCAGCTCACGGCCGAGCATCACCGCGTCGGCCTGCCCGGAGGCGACGATCTCCTCCGCCTGGCGCGGCTCGGTGACGAGCCCGACGGCCGAGGCGCGCAGGTCGGTCTCCGCGCGCACCCTGGCCGCGAACGGCACCTGGTAGCCGGGGCCGGTCGCGATGCGCGCCCGCGGCGCGTTGCCGCCGGACGACACGTCCAGCAGGTCGACGCCGTGGGAGAGCAGTTCCTTGGCCAGCCGCACGGTGTCGTCCGCCGTCCAGCCCTCGCGGGGGTCCTCGGGGTTCTCGCTGAGCCAGTCGGTCGCCGAGACGCGGAAGAACACCGGGAGCTCCTCGGGCCACTCCGCGCGCACGGCGTCGACCACCTCCAGGGCGAAGCGGGCGCGGTTCTCGAAGGAGCCGCCGTACGCGTCGGTGCGGTGGTTGGTGAACGGCGACAGGAACTGGTGGATCAGGTAGCCGTGGGCGCCGTGGACCTCCACCACCTTGAAGCCCGCCGCGAGCGCCCGGCGCGCCGCCGCCGCGAAGGCGCCGACGAGCCGCCGGATGTCCGCCTCGTCCAGCTCGTGGGGCACCGGGTGGCCCTCGTCGAACGGGATCGGGCCGGGCCCGACCGGCCGCCAGCCGTGCTCCTCCGGGCCGACCGGCGCGCCGCCGCGCCACGGCCGGTCCGTCGACGCCTTGCGGCCGGCGTGGGCGAGCTGGACGCCGGGCACCGCGCCGTGCTCGGCCAGGAACCGGGCGACGCGGCCGAACGCCTCCTGCTGCCGTTCGTTCCACAGCCCCAGGTCGGCGGGGCTGATCCGGCCCTCCGGGGACACGGCGGTGGCCTCGGTCATGATCAGGCCGGCCCCGCCCACCGCCCTCGACCCGAGGTGGGTGAGATGCCAGTCGGTGGGCACGCCCTGCTCCGGACCCTCCACCGCCGCGGAGTACTGGCACATCGGCGACATCCAGGCACGGTTGGGGATGGTCAGGTCGCGCAGGGTCAGGGGCTCGAACAACGCGCTCACGGCCGCGCTCCTCTCGTCGTCGGGACGCTAATACGATAACCGTCGTAGTACGTCATCTGTCAAACTACGATGGGCTTCGTACAATAAGGGGGTTCGCGAAGGGAGCCGCCGATGCCGTCCACCACCCCTCAACTCCGGACGCTCGACCATCCGGACCGGGCCGAGATCCGGCTCGAAGACGTGCTGCACGCGTTGTCCGATCCCGCCCGCCTCCAGGTGGTGCACTACCTCGCGGGCGGAGGCGAGGCGTCCTGCTCGGCGATCGACCTCGCCGTCAGCAAGTCGACCAGCACCCACCACTTCCGGGTCCTGCGCGAGGCGGGGGTGATCAGGCAGGTCTACCGCGGCACCGCCAAGATGAGCTGCCTGCGCCGGGAGGACCTCGACGCCCTCTTCCCCGGCCTGCTGGACTCCGTGCTCCGCGCGTACGAGACGCGGTGCGTCCAGCGTACGTAACCGTCCAAATCGCCTTGACCAGTTACCGGCTTTGCGTTACCTTGGTAACTGCCTAAGAAAATAAAGACAGTTACAACGGCGTTGGGGCGGCAATGATGTTCTACGACTACTCCCTGGCCACCGAGCGGGTCACCGAGCTGCACCGCGCGGCGGACCACGCCCGCGTCGCGAGCCGCATGGCCGCGGCCCGGCGCTGGTCACGCCTCGCGTCCTGGGCCGAGCGCCAGGCCCGGCGGGCGGGCGACCTGGGCTGACGCCCGCCGCCCGCGCCGGGCCGCCGACAGTGTGAGGAGGCGCGGATGCGGGCATGCGACGTCCCCGGCACGGCGGTGGTGAAACCGACTCCCGCCGCCCTGATGGAGGACGCGGGCACCGGCCTCGATTACGGCACCCGGCCCGACCGCCTGCCCGGCCTGCTCACCCCGAACGACCGGTTCTTCGTCCGCAGTCACGCGCCGACCCCCCGCCTCGACCCCCGCATCTGGACGCTGCGCGTCGAGGGCGCCGGCGTACGGCGAGCCGTCGACTACACCTACGACGACCTGTGGCACCGGTTCCCGCTCGTCTCGGTCGTCCGTACGCTGGAGTGCGCCGGCAACCGGCGCGCCCTGTTCGCCGCCGAGTGCGGGCGCCGCTTCGACGGGGTCCAGTGGGGCCGCGGCGCGATCGGCACCGCCGAGTGGACCGGCGTCCCGCTGCGCGACCTGCTCGAACCCGCCGGGCTCACCGGCGCCGCGGTCGAGGTCATGCCCGAAGGACTCGACGAGGGCCGCGCACGCCGTCCGATGCCCCTCGCCAAGGCGCTGGCCCCCGACACCCTGCTCGCGCTCGCCATGAACGGCGAGATCCTGCCGCCGGACCACGGCTTCCCCGCCCGCGTGGTGGTCTCGGGCTGGCTCGGCGCCGCCAGCGTCAAGTGGGTGGGCCGGATCGAGGTGTCCGACCACCCCCTGCACGTGGTGTGGAACACCGACGACTATGTGCTCGTGACTCCCGGCGAGACCGCCGTGCCCATCACCTCCACCCCCGTCGCGAGCCTGGTCGAGCTGCCCTGGCCGGCCCGGCTGCGGCCCGGCCCGCGCCTGGTCCGCGGCCGGGCGTACGCCGGGGAGGACCGGGTGGCGGCGGTCGACTACCGGATCGACGACGGCCCCTGGCGGCCGGCCGGCCTCGACGGGCCGGATCTCCCCGGCGTCTGGACCCGGTGGCGCTTCACCTGGGATCCCACCCCGGGAGCGCACGTCGTGCGTGTGCGCGCCACCGACGAGCACGGCCGCTCCCAGCCGGACGCCACCCCCTGGAACACCCTCGGCTACTGCCACAACTCGGTGCTCCCGCACCCCGTCCTCGTGGCCTGAGGCAAACCATGTCGAGCATGTCGAGCGAGTCGTCCACGGAAGCGGCGTTACCGGAGGCCTGGCAGGCGTTCGTCACCAAGCCCGGCGAGGACACCGCCAAGGCGGTGGCCGAGGAGCTGGGAGAGGACGCGAACCCCGGAGTGCTCGGGCCCATACGGCTCATGGCCAAGACCCTGGCCCAGCGCTCCGCGAACGAGCGCAGCGCGATGTCCCGGCTCATCGCCGCACAGCTCATGGGCGACGTCGCTTCGAAGGAAGCAGCACGGTTGCGCGGTCTCATCGACAGCGCCACCAAGTGACGGCGGCGAAGCCTTCGCCTGATCGTCGCCCGCGTGAGCGCACGGCGCTTTCAGGGGACCAGGACCACCTTTCCGACGGTGGCGCGGGTCTCCAGCGCCGTGTGCGCGGCGGCGGCGTCCTTGAGCGGGAAGCTCTGCACCAGCGGCGTCAGCGCGCCCGACGCGGCGGCGGCGAGCGCCCGCTCCTCCAGGCCCCGCAGGCCGCCCGGCCGCTTCAGCACCCGCGGGCCGACGGCCACCGCCGCGGTGATCCCCCGCGCGTACAGGTCCTCGGTGGTCAGCCTGGTCGGCCCGCCCGCCGCGTCGGCCCAGCCGAACAGCACGAGCCTGCCGCCGACGCCGAGCAGTTCCAGGGTCTGCCTGCCGAGGTCCCCGCCGACGCCGTCCAGCGCCAGCGTCACCTCCTGGTCGCCGAGGGCGGCCCGGACCGCCTCGGGCCAGCCGGGGGCGGTGTAGTCCACGGCGTGGGCGGCGCCCAGGCCGAGCACCCGGTGCGTCTTCGCCGCGCCGCCGGCCAGCCCGACGACGGTGGCGCCGGCCCGCACCGCCGCCTGGACGAGGAGGGCGCCGACGCCGCCCGCCGCCGCCGTCACGAGGACGACGTCGTCCGCCCGGATCTCCGCCACGTCGAGGATCCCCATGGTGGTCCGGCCGGTGCCGATCATCGCCACCGCCTCGCCGAAGCCCAGGCCGTCCGGGATCTCGTGGATCGCGGCCGCGTCCCGTACGGCCAGTTCGGCGTAGCCGCCGGGGGCCATGCCCAGGTGGGCGACCACCCGCCTGCCGACCAGGGCGGGGTCGGTCTCCGGCCCGGCCGCGTCGACGATCCCGGCGACCTCCCGGCCCGGGATCGTCGGCAGGTCGGGCACCGGGATCGGGCCCCCGCCGTACTTCCCGGCCCGCAGCACGGTGTCGACCAGGTGGACCCCGGCCGCCCGTACGGCGACGCGGACCTGGCCGGGACCGGGCTCGGGATCGGCGACCTCCTCGTAGACGAGGTTGCCGGCAGGGCCGAAGGCGTGCAGTCGGACCGCGTACATGCGGCTGTCTCCCCTCCGCGAACAACTGAGCAGGTCCGTTATAGATCGGCCCGAACCCCCGGCGACATCGGACGATGGTCCTAGGCCGTCGGGCGTTGGGTTTTCCCTGGGGCGGCCTTTATGATCGCTGCGAGTCACCTTCGCTACCGCCGGTCAGGGAGACGACACGTGGCCGATGACGCGCCGCCGCCGGGCATCGACGCGAGTGTCCCCAACCCCGCCCGCATGTACGACTACTTCCTCGGCGGGAAGAACAACTACGCGGCCGACCGGGAGGCGGCGGAGCGGGTCCTGCGGGTCGCGCCCGAGGCCCGCATGCTGGCCCGCCGCAACCGCGCCTTCCTGCGCCGCGCCGTACGCCACCTGGTGACCGAGGCCGGCATCCGGCAGTTCGTGGACATCGGCACCGGGCTGCCCGCCCAGGGCGGCGTCCACGAGGTGGCCCACGAACTGGATCCCACCGTGCGGGTGGCGTACGTGGACCACGACCCGGTCGTGCTCGCGCACGCCAGGGCCCTGCTGTCCGGCGCCGGCTCCACCGTCACGGTGCGGGGCGACCTGCGGCGGCCCGAGGAGATCCTCGCCGATCCCGGGCTGCGGTCGCTGATCGACCTGTCGCAGCCGGTCGCGATCCTGCTCGTGGCCGTGGTGCACTTCCTGTCCGAGGCCGACAAGCCGGCCGAGCTCGTGGCCAGGCTGCGGGACGCCGTCGTCCCCGGGAGTCACCTCGTGCTGTCCCACGTCACGGACGAGGAGCGGGGTGGGGCGGCCCGGGAGGGGGCGGCCGTCTACCGGGGTTCGGACGCGGGCGTCACCCTGCGGAGCCGCGACCAGATCCAGGAACTGTTCGACGGCTGCGAAGTCCTCGATCCCGGCCTCGTTCCGCTGGACGACTGGCGGCCCGACGACGAGAATCCGCTTGCCCGGCAGGCCCGGCGCAACCTGCCCACCTGGTTCCTCTGCGGGGTCGGCCGAATTCCCTGAAAAAGCCGTGAATATTGTGTTACGTCCTTCCTGTACTGGTTTCTTCCTTTAGGTGCAATACGCGAAGATATGCGTCATCGCATTGGATGGGAGGAGACGCATGCTGAAGCGCAACAGGCTGTTCGGTCCGAAGACCCGGGTGACCTTCACGCTGCCCGTCGACCAGCCCTTGGGGACGGTCAGCGTGGTCGGCGACTTCAACGACTGGCTGCCCGGCCGCCACGAACTGCTGCGGCGCAGGAACGGCACCCGCACCGTGTCGGTGATCCTCCCGCCCGGCGCGCACCGGTTCCGCTACCTCGCGACGGGCGGCGTGTGGTTCGACGACGAGGGCGCCGACCACGTGGACGAGCAGGGCAGCGTGCTCCACCTCTGACAAGAGTCGTTTCCTCTTCCATAACTCGGGCATACGGGAACGATCGTGACACCCAGGCCCTTCTGGAAGGGGAAACCATGAAGGCACTCACCTGGCACGGCAAGCGCGACGTGCGGGTGGAGGAGGTACCGGACCCGGCGATCAAGGAACCCACCGACGCGATCATCCGGGTCACCACGACCGCCATCTGCGGCTCCGACCTCCACCTGTACGAGGTGCTCGGCCCGTTCATAGGAGAGGGCGACATCCTCGGCCACGAGCCGATGGGGATCGTGGAGGAGGTCGGCGCGGAGGTCACCCACATCGCCCCCGGTGACCGCGTCGTGATCCCGTTCAACATCTCGTGCGGCCACTGCTACATGTGCGACCGGGCGCTGTTCGCCCAGTGCGAGACCACCCAGGTCCGCGAGTACGACACCGGCGCCGCGCTGTTCGGCTACACCAAGCTGTACGGCGAGGTGCCCGGCGGCCAGGCGGAGTATCTCCGCGTGCCGCAGGCCCACTTCGGGCCGATCAAGGTGCCGGAGGGGCCGCCGGACGAGAGGTTCGTCTACCTCTCCGACGTGCTGCCCACCTCCTGGCAGGCGGTCGAGTGGGCGGAGATCCCTGACGGCGGCAGCGTCACGGTCTTCGGCCTCGGCCCGATCGGGCAGATGTCCGCCCGCATCGCCCGCCACCGCGGCTACCGGGTGATCGCCGTGGACCTCGTGCCCGAGCGCCTGGAGATGGCCCGCAGGCACGGCATCGAGGTGATCGACGCGGGCGACACCGACAACGTGCCCGAGGTGGTCCGGTCGATGACCGGCGGCCGGGGCACCGATTCGGCCATCGACGCGGTCGGCATGGAGGCGCACGGCTACACCGTCGGCAAGTTCGCCCAGACGGTCACCGGGATGCTGCCCGACAAGGCGGCCGCCGCCATGATGACCCGCGCCGGCCTCGACCGGCTCGCCGCCCTCCAGGACGCCATCGAGACCGTGCGGCGCGGCGGCACGATCTCCATCAGCGGCGTGTACGGCGGGATGACCGATCCCCTGCCGATGCTGCGGATGTTCGACAAGGGGATCGCGCTGCGGATGGGCCAGGCCCACGTCAAGCGGTGGATCGACGACCTCATGCCGCTCGTGACCGGCGACGGCGACCCGCTGGGGGTCGAGGACCTGGCGACCCATCGCCTGCCGCTCGACCAGGCCCCGCACGGCTACGAGATCTTCCAGAAGAAGGAGGACGGCGCCATCAAGGTCCTGCTCACGCCCTGACCGGCACGGCCCGTCTCGTCCGGCCGCGTACGGCGGTGGCGAGAAAGACCGTCCCGAACACCAGGCCGACGAGCAGGGCGATCGACGCCCCGGTCGCGACGTTCCACACGGTGGAGACCCACACGCCCGCCAGCGCGCAGGCGACCCCGATCGCCGCGGCGATCGGGAACAGCAGCGCGATCCTGTCGCTGAGCAGGCGTGCGGTCGCGGCCGGGCCGACGATCAACGCGACGGCGAGGATCGTCCCCAGGGCGGGCACGGTGGCGACGACGGTCACCTCGACGACCGCCAGCAGGGCGAAGTCGAGCAGCACGGTGGGCAGCCCGAGCGCCGCGGCGCCCACCGGGTCGAAGGCCGCGAGCAGCAGTTCCTTGCCCACCAGGGCCAGCAGGAGCAGCACGCCGGCGGTGACGGCGGCGGTCGCCGCGAGGTCGCCCGTGCTCACCGCGAGGACGTCGCCCACCGTGTACGCCGCGAGGTCGCGGGTGAACCCGTCCTGCGACGACACCAGCACGACCCCCAGGGCGAAGCCGCCCGACAGGGCGATGCCGGTCGCCGTGGTGAAGTCCTGGCCGCGGCCCCGGCTGAAGACCAGCACGGCGGCGACCACCAGCAGCCCGAAGAGTCCCCCGCCGAGATAGAGGTTCACCCCGAGCATGGCCGCGACCACGATGCCCGGGAACGTCGCGTGGGTGAGGGCCATCGTGAAGAACGGCAGCCGCCGGGCGACGACGAACACCCCGGTCACCCCGCCGAGCACGCCGACCAGGACCGCCTCGACGAGGGCCCGGTGAACAGTGGAGTCGAGCCAGCTCACGCCGCCTCCAGGACGTCGAGGTCGTCCGGCGCGGTGCGGCGGCGGGCCCGGCCGAGCCCCGCACGCCGGCGGGCGAACGCGGCGGCGTGGGCCAGGCCGTACAACCCGACCAGGACGAGCACCACGGTCGCCCCGGAGGCGAGCCGGAGGCCGTACCCGATCGACGCCTCGTAGCTCGCGACCAGCCCGAGCCATCCGGCGGCGGCGCCGAGGAGCGCGGCGAGCGGCACGATCACCACGAGCCGTTCCGACAGGCTGCGGGCCGCCGCGGCCGGCACGACCAGCAGCGCGATCACGAGGATCGTGCCGACCGCCTTGACGGCGGCCACGACGACCAGGGCGACCGCGACGTTCACCACGAGGTCGAGCAGGCCGACGCGGACCCCCGCCGCGCGGGCGCCCACGGGATCGAAGGCCCGCAGCAGCAGCGGCCGCCGCAGCACCGCCAGCAGCGCCACGACCAGCACCGTCACGACGGCGGTCTGCGCCAGTTGCTCCTCGGTGACGGTGAGCACCCGGCCGAACAGGAACGCGGTGAGGTCGGAGGTGAACCCCGTCTGCCGCGACACCAGCACGACGCCGGCCGCGAACAGCGTGGTCAGCAGCACGGCGAGCGCGGCGTCCTCGCTCACCCTGCGACGGGCGGTGAGCAGCGTGAGCAGGACCGCGGTGACGACCCCGGCGGCGAGCGCGCCCCAGAAGACGCCGCCGTCACCCGCCATGAGATGGCCGATGACCACCCCGGGGAAGACGGTGTGCGTCAGGGTGTCGCTGACGAAGGCCAGGCGGCGCAGCAGCACCAGCACGCCGACGGTGCCCGCGAGCGCGCCGAGGACGACCAGCTCGGCCAGCGCCCGCGCCATGAACGGAAGCTGGAACGGCTCGAAGAAGATCATGATCGCGCCACCCTCACGTCTGGGTCACGATCACGCGGTCGCCGCGCAGTTCGAGCGCGTGCCCGCCGTACGTCGCGCGCAGCCGCTCGGGCGTCAGCACGTCGCCGGTCGGGCCGAAGCCGAACTGGTGCCGGTTGAGCAGGCACACCTCGTCGCACGCCAAGTGTGCGATGGCGAGGTCGTGGGTGCTGACGACGACCGAGGCGCCCTGCTCCTTGAGCGAGCCGATCGCCTCCAGCAGCGCGTGCTGGCTGACCGCGTCGACGCCGTTGAACGGCTCGTCGAGCAGCAGCATCCGGGGTCCGGCGGCGATGGCCCGGGCCAGCAGCACCCGCTGGCGCTGCCCGCCCGACAGCGTGCCGAACCGGTCGCGGGCCCGCGCGGCCAGCCCGACCCGCTCCAGGGCCCCGGCCACCTCGGCCCGGTCGGCGGCGGACGGACGGCGCAGCCAGCCGATCCGGCGGTAACGGCCCATCATCACCACCTGCTCGACCGACACCGGGAAGTCGGGGTCGAGCGTGTCGGCCTGCGGCACGTACGCGACGTCGCGGCGGGCCTGCGCCGGGGTCGTGCCCAGCACCTCGATCCGGCCGCGTACGACCGGAACCAGCCCGAGCAACGCCTTGATCAGCGTCGACTTGCCCGCGCCGTTCGGGCCGATCAGCGCCACGGCCTCGCCCTCGTGGACGACGCCGTCCAGTTCCTCCAGCACGGGGACGTCGCCGTAGGCCACGCTCGCCCGGTCGATCACCAGGGTCGGCGCGCGCTCACTCATGTGGACGTCCCCCTCAACGCGTTGACGATGGTGTCGGTATTGTGCTCCTCCATCTGGAGATAGGTCGCACCGGCCGACCCCTCGGGGCCGAGCGAGTCGCCGTACAACGCGTCCTCGCCCGCCACGACCGTCACCCCGGCCTCGCGGCCGATCGCCTCGGCGGTCTTGGGCGGCAGCGACGCCTCCGAGAAGATCGCGACCGTCCCGGTCGCCCTGATCTCGGCGACGAGATCGGACACCTGCTTGGCCGACAGTTCGGCGGAGGTGTCGAAGCTCGGGATGATCGACCCGACGAAGGTCAGCTTGTAACGGTCGAGGTAGTAGCCGAAGGCGTCGTGGTTCGTCACCAGCTTGCGCCGGTCGGCCGGGATCGAGCCGATCTTCCTGGCGATCTCGGCGTCGAGCGCGTCCAGCTTCGCGTCGTATTCCGCCAGGTTGGCCTGGTACGCCGCGGCGTCAGCCGGGTCGGCGGCGGCGAACGCCTTGCCGATCGTCGCGGCCATCGTCTTGACGTTCAGCGGGTTGTGCCAGATGTGCGGATCGCCCGCGCCCTCCTCGCCGTCGCCCCCGCGAACCGGCACACCCTGCGAGGCGTCGACCACCCGGCCGTCGAAGCCGGCGGCCCGGACCGTGTCGTCGAGCCACTTCTCCAGGCCCACGCCGTTCTTCACGAGCACGTCGGCCTCCGCGATGGCCTGCATGTCGGCGGGCGACGGCTCGTAGTCGTGCGGATCGACGTTCGGCCGGAGCAGCTGGTGGACGGTGACCCGGTCACCGCCCAGGTTGCGGGCGAAGTCCGCGACCTGGGTGGTGGTCGCGACCACCTTCAGCGGCAGCGACGGGTCGTCGGGGGTCTCAGGCTCCGCGCCGCCGCACCCCGCGGCGAACAGGACGAGCAGCGCGGCGGACGACAGGGTTCGGGCGAACGGCGAGAGCACGAGAGATCCTCAAGTCGGCGTATCAGGGGAGGCATCCCACTCAACTGTCCCGCAAATGAAAATCATTGTCAACTTAGGACATCTAGGCCGTGTTTCCCGCTCACCATCGGGGCGCTCACGTCCGCCATCTTCCTTCGTCGCTCGTTCCTCGCTCCTCAGTCCAGACCGGCGGCGCGCCCCTCCGGATCGCTCGGTGTTTCCCGCTCACCATCGGGGCGCTCACGTCCGCCATCTTCCTTCGTCGCTCGTTCCTCGCTCCTCAGTCCAGACCGGCGGCGCGCCCCTCCGGATCGCTCGGTGTTTCCCGCTGGACGTCTAGCGGCGGGTGCGGGCGGCGAGGACGGCGCGGGCCGTGCCGGGGTTGTCGGCGAAGACGCCGTCGACGCCGAGGTCGAGCAGGCGCGACAGCCAGCCCGTCACGTCGCCGGTCGTCCGCGCGTACGCCGGGTTCGCCGGGTCCCCGAGCCGGAAGTCGGCCGGAAGCTGGGAGTTCTCGTCGCGGACCGTCCACACGTGCACGTCCAGGCCCGCCCGGTGGGCGTCGCGCACGAGCGTCGTCGGCGCGAGCAGGCGCCCGTCGGGGCCCGTGGGGACGACGCGTGAGGTCGCCGCGCCGATCCCGTCGGCGTACGTCGCGATCTCCTTGAGACCGGCGGGCGTCACCATCCCGTCGTAGGTCAGCGGGTCACCCGCCGCCACCCGGTCGTACGGCGCGCCGGACCCGTTGACCAGCTGGATCAGCGGCAGGCGGGTCTTTCCGCTCAGCTCGCGCAGGTTGGCCGTCTCGAACGACTGGATGAACACCGGGTCGCGCCGGTCACGCCAGCCGTACCGGCCGAGCACCTCCAGCAGCGGCTCCTCCAGCGACAGCCCGATGGAGTCGAAGTAGGAGGGGTGCTTGGTCTCCGGGTACACGCCCACGCCGCGCCGCCGCGCCAGCTCCACGACCTCGTCGAAGGTCGGGATCTGGGCCAGGCCGTCCAGGGCCGCGTTGTCCGGGCGCAGGTCGGGGATGCGCTCGGTGGCCCGCAGCGTACGCAGTTCGGCCAGCGTGAAGTCCTCGGTGAACCAGCCGGTGACCGGCACGCCGTCGATGGTCTTGGTGGTCCGGCGGGCGGCGAACTCGGGATGGTTCTCCACGTCGGTGGTCCCCGAGATCTCGTTCTCGTGCCGGGCCACCAGGACGTGATCCTTGGTGGAGACGAGGTCGGGCTCGATGTAGTCGGCTCCGAGCGCGATGGCCGTCTCGTACGACAGCAGCGTGTGCTCGGGCCGCAGGGCGCTGGCGCCCCGGTGCCCGATGACGACGGGCTGACGCTCCCGTCCGGCGGCGGCGGGTTCCGGCTGGTGTGACACAGCGGCCACCGTACCGGCGGCGAGGACGGACAGGACGACGACGGCGGATCTGCGGATCATGGTCATGTCCGGGACGCTAGGCGGGTCAGGCGTACCGGACGTGACCTTCGCGTGCCTTCCCCGGAAAACGCGTACGGCCCCCGGGTGACCCGGGAGCCGTACGGAAAGACGCGGTGAGACGCCGGATCAGACCTGGCCGGCCTTCTCCAGGGCCGAGCAGCAGGTGTCGGTGATCAGACGGGTGACCAGGTAGGGGTCGACGTTGGCGTTGGGGCGCCGGTCCTCGATGTACCCGCACTTGTCGACCTCGACCTGCCACGGGATGCGGACCGAGGCGCCGCGGTCGGAGACGCCGTAGCTGAACTTGTCCCACGGAGCGGTCTCGTGGTGGCCGGTCAGGCGGTCCTCGATGCCGTGGCCGTAGTGCTTGACGTGCTCCACCGCGTTGTCGGCCAGCGCCTCGCAGGCGGTGATGATCGGCTCGTAGCCCTCACGCATGGCCTTGGTGGAGAAGTTGGTGTGCGCGCCGGCGCCGTTCCAGTCGCCCTTGACCGGCTTGGGGTCGAGCGTCGCGGCGACGTCGAACTCCTCGGCGGTGCGGTAGAGCAGCCAGCGGGCGACCCACATGTGGTCGCCGACCTCCAGCGGACCCCCCGGGCCCACCTGGAACTCCCACTGGCCGGGCATGACCTCGGCGTTGATGCCGGAGATCTTCAGGCCGGCGGCGAGGCAGCGGTCGAGGTGCAGCTCGACGATGTCGCGGCCGAAGACCTCGTCGGCGCCGACGCCGCAGTAGTAGCCGCCCTGCGGGGCCGGGAAGCCGCCCAGCGGGAAGCCGAGCGGGCGGCCCTCCTTGAAGAAGGTGTACTCCTGCTCGATGCCGAACCACGGCTCCTGCTCGGCGAACCGCTCGTCCACCTCGGCGAGCGCGGCGCGGGTGTTGGTGGCGTGCGGGGTCATGTCGGTGTGCAGGACCTCGCACATGACCAGAACGTGGTCGCCGCCGCGGATCGGGTCCGGGCAGACGAAGACGGGCTTGAGCACCAGGTCGGAGGAGTGACCGGTGGCCTGGTTGGTGCTGGACCCGTCGAAGCCCCACAGCCCCGGCTCGGCGCCGTCGGCGAGGACCTTCGTCTTGGAACGGAGCTTCGCGGTCGGCTCCGTGCCGTCGATCCAGATGTACTCGGCCTTGTAGGTCACGTCGATCCCTTTCGAAGCGAGGCGGCCTGGCGTTCGTCCGCCACGCTTGAGAGTGCCGTTCTGGCATTTCGTAACCTTTGCCCGTTTGTAACCAGGGTGTTAACGCGTGTTCTTTGCTTGACAAACCGCTGCCCCGTTGTGACCGGGAGCACATGATCCGCGCCTTTGGGGGCAGACGGAGTGCGTCCACGAATCGCAAACCGCACCAGGGAGTGACGGCAGATGGTCTTACTGGGCCTGCTTCTGGTCCTGATCGCGGCGGCTGCGGTGATCGAGGTGTCGGTCAACGACACCGCGAACACGATGCCGATCACGGTGCTGGACCGCACCTTCAACCTCAGCCCGTTCGAGTTCTTCATCGCCGGCGTGGTGACCGCCGCCGTGTTCGTCGTCGGCCTGATGCTCATCACCGGCGGCCTGCGCCGCGGGGCCGTCAAGCGCCGCAAGGTGCGCGAAGCGCGCCTCGCCGAGCGGGACCGCGTATCCCGCCTGGAGGCCGAGAAGCGCGAGCTGGAGCGCCGTCTCCAGTCGTCGCCGGCGACCACCCCCGCCACCGAGACTGAGGCCGAGGCCGAGGCCGAACGGGACGGCGTGGCTCCGGTCACCGCGGCCTACCCCAAGGTCGATCGGGACCGGGACGGCGTCGACGACAGGGCCGAGGCCGGGAACGAGGCCAGGGCCGAGAACCGGACCGAGCGGGACACCACACCGCACCGCTTCTCCGTGCCCCGGCAGTCGTCGCCGGACCAGCTGGTCGCGGGTGGCCGGCACGCGGCCGACGACCGGCGCGCCTGACCGGCGTGTCCGGGCGGCGGCGGCCCGCCCCCTCAGCGGGAGACACACCTATGAGGGGGCGGGTTGCAGCCGGTGGGCCTCGCCGCCCAGACCCGCGGGAGGCCGCACCCTGGTCACCTCCCGCCCCCGCGCGCACACGATCTCCGCGAAGGTGACGGCGTTGCGTACGGCGGCTCCGCCCGGGTCGTTGTTGAAGTAGACGTAGGCGTCCGGCACGTCGCCCAGCCGGTCGGCCCAGCTGCGCAGCGCGCGCCGCCCGTACGCCGGCCAGGGGTCGGCCCGGCCCTCGTGGAAGCGCAGGTAGACCCAGCTCGTGGTGCGCCACAGGGGCCCCGCCGGCCGTCCGAGCCGGTCGGCCCAGCACAGGGCGGCCCCGAACTCCGTCAGCAGATCGCGGATCTCGGCCGTCCACCACGAGGCGTGCCGCGGCTCGACCGCGACCCGCACCGAGGACGGGAACCGGGCCAGGCAGGCCCGCAGCCGTACGGCGTCGGCCTGCAGGGTCGGCGGCAACTGGAGCAGGATGGGCCCCAGCTTGGGGCCGAGGCCCTCGGCCACGCCCATCAGCCGGTCCACCGGCTCCTCCGGGTCCTTCAGCCGCTTGATGTGGGTGAGGAAGCGGCTGGCCTTGACCGCCATGACGAAGTCCGGCGGGGTACGCTCCCGCCACGACTCGAACGTCTCCCGCTTCGGCAGCCGGTAGAAGGCGTTGTTGTTCTCGACCGTGGCGAAGATCTCGCCGTACCTCTCCAGCCACAGCCGCTGCGGCACTCCCCCGTAGACGAGGTCGCGCCAGTCGGCGTACTGCCATCCCGATGTCCCCACCAGCACGGGCATGTCCGCTTCCTACCCCGCGAACGGCATAGATCGCGGATCGCCGGGCACGCGTCGTCAAGACGGAGCAAAATACCTGAGAGGAAGCACGATGATTCAGGGCAAGACGATCGCATTCCTCGTCGCCCCCGAGGGGATCGAGCAGGTCGAGCTCACCGAGCCGTGGAAGGCCGTCGAGCAGGCGGGCGGCACGCCGAAACTGGTCTCCACCCAGCAGGGCCGGGTGCAGGCCTTCAACCACCTCGACAAGGCCGACACGTTCCCCGTCGACGCCGTGGCGGGAGACGTCGCCGCGTCGGACTTCGACGGGCTGGTCCTCCCCGGCGGAGTCGCCAACCCCGACTTCCTGCGGACGAAGCCGGAGGCCGTACGGTTCGTCAAGGAGTTCTTCGACGCGGGCAAGCCGGTCGCGGCAATCTGTCACGCGCCGTGGACGCTGGTGGAGGCCGACGTGGTGCGCGAGCGCACGCTCACCTCGTGGCCGAGCCTGCGGACCGACCTGAGCAACGCCGGGGCGACCTGGGTGGACAAGGAGGTCGTGGTCTGCACCGGAGGCCCGAACACGCTGGTGACCAGCCGCAAGCCGGACGACCTCAAGGCGTTCTGCCAGGCCGCCGTGGACGCGTTCGGCGGCTGAGCCCCCGCGCGGCGCGGGATCGTTCCAGAGCCCTTTCCGAGCGGATCACGGTCTGCCATGCTTTTCCGGTGCTACCCCCTGGACGCAGTGCATGACCGAGGTATTCACGCTCGGAGAGGCGTTGGCCGTCGTCTCGGCCGACCGGCTCCGGCATGACGCGAGCACCCGCCTCGACGTGGAGGGACCCGAGCTGACGACGGCGGTCGGCCTGGCCCGGCTCGACCACTCGGTGAGCTGGCTGGGCCGGGTCAGCGCCGACGAACTGGGCGTCCGCACGATGACCGTCCTGCGCGGCGAGGGCGTGGACGTCTCGTCCGTACGGGTCGATCCGACGGCGTCCACCGGTCTCGTCGTACGCCAGCGGCGCATCGGCCGGTCGTCGCACGCGGCGTACTACCGCGGCGGCTCGGCGGGATCCCACCTGACGACCGGGGACGTGCCAGGCGAGGCCGTCCAGTCCGCCCGGATCCTCCACGTCACCGGCGTCACCGTCGGGCTGAGCGGCTACGCCTACAGCGCCGTCCACCACGCGGCGAAGCTCGCCAAGGACGCCGGCGTGCTCGTCTCCGTCGACGTCAACCACCGCCCGCACCTGTGGGACAGCGTGGAGGAGGCGCGGCAGGGCCTGACCGAGCTGGCCGCCTGCGCCGACGTGCTCTTCGCGACCCAGGACGAGCTCGGGCTCGTGGAACCGGCGCTCGCGTCGATCCCCGAACTGGTCGTGACCCGGGGCGCCAAGGGCGCCAGCGCCACCGTGGAGGGCCTGCGTTACGACACCCAGGCCGCCCCCGTGACGTCCGTCGACCCCGCCGAGGTCGGCGGCGCGTTCGTGGCGGGCTATCTCAGCGCGATCCTCGACGGGCTCCACCCCTCGGACCGGCTCAAACGCGGCATCTCGGTGGCCGCCTTCTCCGTGGCCAGCCCTAGCTCGTGGCAGGGCCTCCCCACCCGCGGCGAGCTTCCGCCATAAGTGTCCGCGATATCCCGATCAAGCCCGGTACCATCCTTGCTGTACGACGAGGAGGGGTGCCGTGGACGAGCAGAGGGCACCGGCGGGCGTTGATCCGTTCGCACCCAGCGTCGCCCGGATGTACGACTACTACCTGGGCGGCAAGGACAACTTCGCGGTGGACCGCGAGGCCGCCCAGAAGATCATCGAGATCCTGCCCAACCTTCCGGACATCGCCCGGGAGAACCGGCAGTTCCTGATCCGGACCGTCACCCACCTCGCGCGGCAGGGCATCCGGCAGTTCCTCGACATCGGCGCCGGGCTTCCCACGCAGCGCAACGTCCACCAGGTCGCCCAGGAACTGGCCCCGGAGTCGCGCGTCGTCTACGTGGACAACGACCCCATCGTCCTGGTCCACGCCCGGGCGCTCCTCGCCGAGAACGAGCGGGTGATCGCGGTCGGCGCGGACATGCGCGACGCCGAGGCGCTTATGACCCTTCCGGAGGTCCGCGCGCACCTCGACTTCTCCCAGCCGGTCGCCGTCCTCCTGCTCGGGGTGCTGCACTTCGTCCCCGACGACGAGGAGGCCCTGAAGATCGTCACAGCGCTCCGGGCCCCGCTGGCGCCTGGCGGCTACCTGGTGGTCTCGCACGGCTCGCTCGGCGAACTGAGCGAGGACCAGGAGGAGGAGGGCCGCAAGGTCTTCAGCCGCACCTCCGTACCCGGCACCACCTCCCGGTCGCGGGAGCAGATCCTCGCCTTCTTCGACGGACTCGACCTCGTCGAGCCGGGAGTGGTGCCGCTCCAGGAGTGGCGGCCCGACGCCGACTACGTCTCCGTACGGGAGGGCAAGGCCGGCGCGCTCGGCGGCGTCGGCCGCGTGCGCTGACCCTCGTCAGGGACGCGGGACGTTGCGACATTGGTACCGTCCCGTAACACCCCGCCCGGAGAATCGAAGCAATGGTCTGAAGGCAGACCAAAGGAGCCGGGCATGCTAGATCCCGTCGGTGACGTGCGGGATGTCGTCGCGGGCTGGGCCGGACGGCCGCTGACGTTCACCAGGATCACGGGCGGGCTCAGCCACCACGTCGCCAGGATCGACAGCGCGGACGGCGAGCGCTGGATCCTGCGGGTGCTCGACCCGCGCATCACCGAGGCCGGTCTCGGCATCCCGCTGGACCAGGAGATCGCCAACACGGTCGCCGCGGCGGCGGCCGGAGTCGGCCCCCGGGTCGTGCACGTGCTGCCGGGGGCCCTCGTGCTGGAGTACGTCGAGGGCGTCACGCTCGACGTCCCGGCCGTGGCGGCGCGGATCGAGGAGGTGGCGGCCGCCTGCCGCCGCCTGCACGCCGGGCCCCGGTTCGGCAACGACTTCTCCATCTTCCGCACGCTCCGGGACTATCTGGCCCGGTGCCGGGCCCACGACCTGGCCCTGCCCGCCGGGTTCGAGGACGTGCTGCCTCTGGCGTACGAGATCGAGGCGGCGCTGGCCCGCCGCCCGCTGCCGTCCGTCCCCTGCCACAACGACCTGATCTGCGGCAACCTCATCGCCACCGGTGACGGCGTCCGCATCGTGGACTACCAGCTGTCGGGCAACAACGACCCCTGCTTCGAGCTGGGCGACATCGCCGCCGAGGCCGGTTTCGACCCCGGCCAGGTCGTACGGCTGACGCGGGCCTACTTCGGCGACGACGAGCACGTCCCCCGCGTGCGGCTGAACCTGATCATGGCCAACCTCACCTGGACCCTCTGGTTCGTCGTCCACCAGGGGCTGGTCCGCTCCGGGGCCATGCCCGGATTCGACTACTCCGCCGAGGCCGCCGGCAAGTTCGCCCAAGCCGTACGCGACCTCGGGGATCCCAGCTTCGGACGCCTGCTCGACGGCGTCCGGAAACCCCGCACCGGTTAGAGGAGGCCTCAGTGGCGCAAGCCCTCGACGACGACGCCAAACGACTGGCGGAACTCGGCTACAAGCAGGAACTGGCCCGCACGTGGAGCGGGTTCTCCAACTTCGCGATCTCCTTCTCCATCATCTCGATCCTGGCCGGCTGTTTCACCACCTTCAGCCAGGCCTGGAACAACGGCGGGCCCCTGGCGATCTCCGTCGGCTGGCCGCTGATCTCGGCGTTCATCCTGATCATCGGGTTCTGCATGGCGGAGCTGGTCTCCGCCTACCCCACGGCGGGCGGCATCTACTGGTGGGCCGCCAAGCTGGGCAGACCGGTCCACGGCTGGTTCACCGGCTGGCTGAACCTGATCGGGCTGATCGCGGTCACGGCGTCCGTCGACTACGGCTGCGCGACGTTCCTCAACATCGTGGTCGGCCGGTTCAGCGACTCCTGGGCGAACGGCAACGCGCTGCACCAGACCTTCCTGCTGTTCGCGATCGTCCTGGTGCTGCACGCGCTGATCAACATCTTCAGCCACCGGCTGATCTCGCTGCTGCAGAACATCTCGGTGTGGTGGCACGTGTTCGGCGCGGCGGCCGTCGTGCTGATCCTGGTCTTCGGCCCGTCGAAGCACCAGAGCGTGGGCTTCCTGTTCGAGACGTTCAACCACTCCGGCTTCGGCGGCGGCGACTCCGGGCCCGCCTTCTGGCTGTACGTGCTGCCGCTGGGCTTCCTGCTCACGCAGTACACGATCACCGGCTTCGACGCCTGCGCGCACGTGTCGGAGGAGACGCACGGCGCGGCCCGCGCCGCGGCCAAGGGCCTCTGGCAGTCGATCTTCTACTCGGCGATCGGCGGCTGGATCCTGCTGCTGGCGTTCCTGTTCGCCGCCACGAACGTGGACGCCGTCAACGCCGAGGGCGGCTTCGTCGGGGCCATCTTCACCTCGTCGCTGTCGTCCACCCTCGCCACCGTCGTCTTCGGCATCTCCACCATCGGGCAGTTCTTCTGCGGGATGAGCTGCGTGACGTCGATGTCCCGGATGACGTACGCGTTCTCCCGCGACGGCGCGGTGCCGGGCTGGCGGCTGTGGTCGAAGGTGGACCGCAACCGCACGCCGGTGAACGCGATCATCGGCGGCTGCGCCGTCGCGCTGCTGATCACGCTGCCCGCGTTGTACGCCCCCGAGGGCACCGCGACGCCGGTGGCGTTCCTGGCGGTGGTGTCCATCGCGGTCATCGGGCTCTACCTCGCGTTCCTCATCCCGATCTGGCTGCGGCTGCGCGCCGGCGACTCCTTCCAGACCGGCCCGTGGACGCTGGGCCGCAAGTACCGGGCACTCTGCTGGATCGCCGTCATCGAGATCGCGATCATCTCGGTCTACTTCGTCCTGCCCATCTCACCCGCGGGCGTGCCCGGCGACCCCGGCTTCACCTGGACATCGGTCAACTACGCCCCCATCGCCGTGGGCGCCGTGCTCATCGGCATCGCCCTGTGGTGGCGCCTGTCGGCCAGGCACTGGTTCACCGGCCCCCGCCGCACCGTCGACACCGTGGACGGCATGGACGGTGTCGGCGGCGTGGACGAACCCGAGCCCGTCGCGTAACCCGGCGGACCCCTCCGTACGGCCCGCCCGGGGGCGGGCCGTACGGGACGTGGTCAGGTGGGCTCACCCAGCTGTTCGGCCAGTCGCTCCAGACCGCCCCTGATGAGCCGCCCATACCCGTCCTCGCCAAGCGCGCCGATCTCCGCCCGCGCCTGCCGGAGGTGCTCACGGGCGCGGTCGAGATCGCCCAGCTTGCGGTAACAATCGGCCAGGTTCAGGTGCAGCGACGGATACAGGCCCGCCACCGAGAGCGGCACCCCGGCTTCGGCCACCCGCTCGTCGGTGACGAGATCGGCGGCGGCGAGCGCCCGCAGATCCCACATCAGCTCCTGGTGGACGTCGTCCTGCACGTCGGCCATCGAGTGGGCGAGGACGCAGACATGCAGCGGGTCGCCCTGCTCACCGCCGATGTCATCCCAGATCCGCGCGAACAGGTCGCGAGCGGCTTCACGCTGACCCTGACCGTGATGCAACTCCACCGCCTGGCCGATCCGGGCCATCGTCGGGTCGGCGGCCATGAGCCACTCCTTCACCGTCGCGAACGATCAAGGGCAGCCTACTTGCCCCATCTCGCCCGTTGTGCACGCCGGTAAGCAGGGCCGGGAAGCGCTCGTGGCCGGTGACGGCACGGTGACGGACGGCACCTATCCGGAGACCAAGCGGTTGGACGGCGGATTCACCATCCTGAACCTGCCCTCCCGCGAGGCGGCGCTGGAGTGGGCGAGGAAGATCGCGGCCTCCTGCCGCTGCCCGCAGGAGGTCCGGGAGTTCCAGTACGACCCGCTTTCCTGACGGCGTACGACCACCCCCGCGCCGTCCACGTGTTTCAGGGCCGGCTCAGGAGGACGCGAAGCTCAGGAGGACTCGAAGGCGGTGGCGACGGCTCGGCGGGTCTCCTCCATGGAGGCCCGGCCGAGCTCGTGGGCGATCGACGTCATCTCCACGTCCGGCATCCCGCAGGGGATCGCGAGGTTCCACGGCGTGAGGTCGCCCTCCACGTTGAGGGCGAAGCCGTGGCTCGTGACCGACCGGCTCGCCCGCATGCCGATGGACACGATCTTGCGGCCGGTGTCCCTGGTCCACACGCCGGTCAGCAGCTCCGACCCCGGCGGGGTGTCGCGCCGCTCGGCGGGGACGCCGAGCGCGGCCAGCGCCTCCACCAGGCGCAGCTCGACCTCGCGGATGTAGTCGACCACGCCCTCGCCGGCGCCCAGCTTCACGACGAGGTAGCCCACGAGCTGCCCGGGGCCGTGGTAGGTGAGCTGACCGCCGCGGCCGGTCGGCACCACGGGGATGCCGGCGGCCGGGTCGGGCAGATGGGACTCCAGGGTGCGCTTCCCGATGGTGAAGACCGGCGGATGACTCAGCAGCCACAATGTGTCGGGCCGCGCGTCGTCCTGCCGTTCCTCGACCAGGGCGGCCATGCGTTCCATGGCCTTCTCGTAGTCGACCAGGTCGTCCTGGATCAGCGTCAGGGGCCGTCGCCGCATCATCGCTCACCTCTCCCGATGTGAGCATATTCCGATGTGAGCCATAGACGCGCCCGCGCGGCCCCGCGCCGCCTACCTGCGGTCGTACGAGTAGTCGTAGGCCGCCGTGGACGCGGCCGGGGCCTTGGGGAAGATCACCCACATGATGATGTAGGCCACGAACTGGGGGCCGGGCAGGAGGCAGGACAACAGGAACAACACGCGGATGACGGTCGGCGAGGTGCCCCACCGCTCCGCGAGCCCGCCGCAGACGCCGGCGATCATCTTGTGCTGTCTCGATCGGTACATCGTCGGTTCCTTTCGTCATCCGATACAACGGACCGTTCGACAGGTCACGTTCCGCGAGGAACCCTGATAAAACCCTGACCCTCCCTGATTCGGCGATTCAGGGCTCCGGGCCGGTGATCTTCTCGTGGAAGGGGGCATATACGGAGCCAAAAGACCGTCGTGGGAGTTACACATGGATATAGCGACTCTGCAGGGGCAGACCCGGCTGTACCTGCGGCAGAAGATCACCATGATGGTGAACAGGTACGTCGTCCATGTGGCCGGTCCCGGCGGTTCCGAGGGCGAGCTGGTGGGCTTCGCCGAGCAGAAGCGGATGGCGCTCAAGGAGCAGGTGACGCTCTACACCGACGAGTCGCGGGAGACGGTCCTCGCCGGTTTCAAGGCGCGCAAGGTGCTCGACATCGCCGGGGAGTACGACGTCGTGGACCACGCCGGAACGTCGATCGGCACCTTCCGCAAGAACTTCGGCCAGTCGCTGCTCCGCTCGACCTGGCATCTCCAGCAGCCCGGCCTGCCGACGCTGACCGGCCACGAGCGGAACCTCGTGGTCGCGTTGCTGCGCCGGTTCGCCGACTCGCTGGAGTGGCTGCCCTACCACTTCGACTTCAGCATCGGCGCCTCGATCGCGTTCTCGGTCGACCGCCGCTGGGGTCTGCGCGACCGGTACGCCATCGAGATCCACGACCCGCGCCTCGACCGCCGCCTGGTCATCGCCATGGCCGTGGCCCTCGACGCGCTCCAGGCAAGGTGAGGGAATCACCAGAACGGCCGCGACTGTTATAGTCGGCGGTAGCCGTATGGTTCTGGCTCCGTTCGAGCCCATACGCGCACCGCATATCTTCCGTCGGCGACCAGCCGACACGAGACCTCCCGCGCGATCCGTGATCTGACGGGCGATCCTGTCCGTCCTTCCGGGCGCGGCGTCCCACGATCCGCCTCCAGCGGAGAACCCCACTGCGTGCGTGTGAGTCCCCAAGGGGGACCCCGCACATTCCCGGACCGAGGAGTCCTATGACCACCACCACTCTCACCGTTCCCAAGCAGCGCGCCTCCTCCCGCCCGCGACGGGCCCCGGCCGCCGCCTCCGCGACCGTGGCCACCGAGGTCGGCGGCCTGCTCGACTTCGCCGGCCGGAACGCGGTGATCCGTTCCCGCGGCTACCTGCCCGGGCCGAAGGACGTGGCCGTCCCCGCCGCACTCGTGGCGCGGTACGGCCTGCGCCGCGGCGACCTGGTCAGGGGCGCCGGGGAGAACGGCCGACTCGCCTCCGTCGTCTCGCTGAACGGCGCCCCCGTCGACACCGGTGAGGCCAGGCCCGACTTCGCCGACCTCGTGCCGATCCATCCCGACGAGCGGCTGCGCCTGGAGACGGCTCCGAACGTCCTGGCCACCCGCGTCATCGACCTGTTCGCCCCGGTCGGCAAGGGGCAGCGCGGCCTGATCGTCGCCCCGCCGAAGGCCGGCAAGACGATGTTCCTCAAGGCCGTCGCGAACGCGATCACGGCCAACCACCCCGAGTGCCACCTCATGGTCGTCCTGGTGGACGAACGGCCCGAGGAGGTCACCGACATGCGCGAGTCGGTCCGGGCCGAGGTGGTCGCCTCGACCTTCGACCGCCCGCCGCAGGACCACATCGCGGCGGCCGAACTGGCCGTCGAGCGGGCCAAGCGGCTGGTGGAGACCGGCCGGGACGTGGTCGTGCTCATGGACTCGATCACCCGCCTCGGCCGGGCGTACAACATGGCCGCGCCGAGCGGCGGGCGGGTGCTGACCGGCGGCATGGACGCGCGGGCCCTGCACCAGCCCAAGAAGGTGCTCGGCGCCGCCCGCAACATCGCCGGCGGCGGCTCGCTGACGATCCTCGCGACCGCGCTGGTCGAGACCGGCTCGAAGATGGACGACAACCTCTTCGAGGAGTTCAAGAGCACCGGCAACATGGAGCTCAAGCTGAGCCGGAGCCTCGCCGACCGCCGCGTCTTCCCCGCCGTCGACGTCGTCGCGTCCGGCACCCGCCGGGAGGAACTGCTGCTCCACGCCGCCGAACTGCCGCTGATCTGGCGGCTGCGGCGGGCGTTGCAGGACCAGGAGTCGTTCGAGCGCTTCCTCGGCTCGCTGAAGAACACCGGCTCGAACGCCGAACTCCTCCTGGCCCTGGCGAAGAACTAGACCCCGATGGGGTGCCAGACGGTCTTGGTCTCCAGGAACGCCGTCATCCGCTCGATGCCGGGGTCGGCGAGCCAGTCCACGCGGCCGGCCGGGGGCCGGAGCACCCGCTTGAGGTTCTCGGCGGCGAGTTCCTCGCACGTGACGGCCAGATCGGGGTCCGCGCCCGTCAGGTCGATGCCGTTGACGTCCATGTGGCCCGCGAGCCAGGGAGCGATCTCGGCGGACGAGCCGGTGAGGATGTTCACCACCCCGCCGGGAAGGTCGGAGGTCGCCAGCACCTCGGCCAGCGTGATCGCCGGGAGCGGCGCCCGCTCGGAGGCCGCGACCACGCACGTGTTCCCGGTCACGATCACCGGCGCGATCACGCTGACCAGGCCCAGCAGCGGGCCCATCGGCGGGGCGACCACGGCCACCACGCCGGTCGGCTCCGGGCTCGACAGGTTGAAGTACGGCCCGGCGACGGGGTTGGCCGACCCGAGGACCGCCCCGATCTTGTCGGACCAGCCCGCGTACCAGACCAGCCGGTCGACCGCCGCGTCCACCAGCTCGCCGGCCTTCTTCGCGGAGACCCCGTCGGCGTCCACGACCTCGGCGACGAACTGCGCGCGCCGGCCCTCCAGCATCTCGGCGATCCGGTACAGGATCTGGCCCCTGTTGTACGCCGTGGCGCCCGACCACCCGGAGAACGCCTTCCGGGCGGCCGATACGGCGTCCCTGGCGTCCTTGCGCGAGGCCCGCGCCGCGTTCGCGAGGAAGTCTCCCTTGGAGGAGGTCACGGCATACGACCTTCCGCTCTCCGAACGCGGGAACGCGCCGCCGACGAACAGCTTGTACGTCTTGCGCACGGCCAGCCGCGCGGCCTGCTCACTCATCGAAGGTTCCAATCTCGAGCGGACGGGCGGGCTGGTAGGTCTGGCCGCACCGGCACACGCCGCCGCGGTGCGCGAACCACCCGTGCCGTACGGCGAAGCGGCGGGAGCGGCGGGCCCGGGAGAAGCCCTCTCCGGCTCCCGCGTCGGCCCGGCGGGCCAGGCGGCCGCGGCGTCCGTCGTCGCAACGGGCGTGCGGCCGGGCCGCGTGACGGTCACATCGGTCATACCGCAAGGTAGGCCTCCAGACCGTGCCGCCCGCCCTCGCGGCCGTACCCCGACTCCTTGAAGCCGCCGAACGGCGAGGCGGGGTCGAACCGGTTGAACGTGTTGGACCAGACGACGCCCGCCCGCAGCCGGGACGCCATCCACAGCATGAGCGAGCCCTTCTCGGTCCACACGCCCGCCGACAGCCCGTACGGCGTGTTGTTGGCCTTCTCCACCGCCTCGGCGGGCGTGCGGAACGTCAGCACCGACAGCACCGGCCCGAAGATCTCCTCGCGGGCGATCCGGTGCGACTGGGCGACGCCGGTGAACAGGGTGGGCGGGAACCAGTACCCGCGGTCGGGGATCGGGCAGGCGGGCGACCAGCGCTCGGCGCCCTCCGCCTCCCCGGCCTCCGACAGCTCGCGGATCTTCGCGAGCTGCTCGGCCGAGTTGATCGCGCCGATGTCGGTGTTCTTGTCCAGCGGGTCACCGAGCCTGAGCGTGCCGAGGCGCCGCTTGAGCGCCTCCAGCAGGTCGGCGGCGACCGACTCCTGCACCAGCAGCCGCGACCCGGCGCAGCACACGTGGCCCTGGTTGAAGAAGATGCCGTTGACGACGCCCTCGACCGCCTGGTCGATCGGGGCGTCCTCGAACACGATGTTGGCGGCCTTGCCGCCGAGTTCCAGCGTGAGCTTCTTGCGGGTGCCCGCGAGGCTCCTCGCGATGTGACGGCCGACCTCGGTGGAGCCGGTGAAGGCGACCTTGTCCACGCCGGGGTGGGCGACGAGCGCGGCCCCCGTCTCGCCCGCGCCGGTGACGATGTTGACGACCCCCGGCGGCAGGTCGGCCTGCCGGCAGATCTCGGCGAAGGCGAGCGCGGTCAGCGGCGTGGTCTCGGCGGGCTTGAGCACGACCGTGTTGCCGCAGGCCAGCGCGGGCGCGATCTTCCAGGCCAGCATGAGCAGCGGGAAGTTCCACGGGATGACCTGCCCGGCCACCCCCAGCGGCCGCGGGTCGGGGCCGAACCCGGCATAGGAGAGCTTGTCGGCCCAGCCGGCGTAGTAGAAGAAGTGGGCGGCGACCAGCGGGAGGTCCACGTCGCGCGACTCGCGGATCGGCTTGCCGTTGTCGAGCGTCTCCAGCACGGCCAGCTCACGCGACCGCTCCTGGATGATGCGGGCGATCCGGAACAGGTACTTGGCCCGCTCGGCGCCCGGCATGCCCGACCAGAGGGGGAAGGCCTTGGCGGCGGCCCCCACGGCGCGGTCGACGTCGGCCTCCCCCGCCCACGCGACCTCCGCGAGCACCTCCTCGGTGGCCGGGTTGACGGTCTTGTGGCGCTCCTCGCCCTGCGGCTCGACCCACTCGCCGTTGATGAAAAGGCCGTACGACGGCCGGATGTCGACGATGTCCCGCGACTCGGGCGCGGGTGCGTATTCGAACATGACTCAGCCCTCAGTCGAGCGTGAAGTAGTCGGGACCCGCGTACCGGCCGGTGGCCATCTTCTGCCGCTGCATGAGCAGGTCGTTCAGCAGCGAGGAGGCGCCCAGGCGGAACCAGTCGGGGTGCAGCCAGTCGGGCCCCGCGGTCTCGTTCACGAGCACCAGATACTTGATCGCGTCCTTCGTGGTGCGGATGCCGCCCGCGGGCTTCACGCCCACCTGACGGCCGGTCGCGGCGCGGAAGTCGCGCACGGCCTCCAGCATCACGAGCGTCACCGGGAGGGTCGCGGCCGGCGACACCTTGCCGGTCGAGGTCTTGACGAAGTCCGCTCCGGCGATCATCGCCAGCCAGGAGGCCCGCCGCACGTTGTCGTACGTCGCGAGCTCCCCGGTCTCCAGGATCACCTTCAGATGCCTGCCGGCACATGCCTCCTTCGTCGCGACGATCTCCTCGTACACCTTGAGGTAGTCGCCGGCGAGGAACGCGCCGCGGTCGATGACCATGTCGATCTCGGACGCGCCCGCGGCCACCGCGAGTGAGGTCTCGGTGACCTTGACCTCCAGGGAGGACCGTCCGCTGGGGAACGACGTGGCGACCGACGCCACCTTCACCCCCGAACCCGCGAGGGCGGTCACGGCGGTCGCGACCAGGTCGGGATAGACGCAGACCGCGGCGACCGGCGGCACGGAGGCGTCGGCGGGGTCGGGCCGGACGGCCTTGGCGCACATCGCCCTGACCTTGCCGGGGGTGTCGGCGCCCTCCAGGGTCGTGAGGTCGACCATGCCGATGGCCATGTCGACGGCCTGTTTCTTGGCGGTCGTCTTGATGGATCGCGTGCCCAGCATCGCGGCGCGGGCGTCCGCGCCGACCCGGTCGACCCCGGGAAGGCCGTGCAGGAACGCCCGCAGCGTCGAATTTGAGGAGGCGACCTCCGCGAGCGGAGTAGTCATAGTTGGCACGGAACCAGCATCGCCGACCACGGCGAATGATTCCAAACCCGGGGACCCGGGTGTTCCTAAGGCATCGCCTTACCCGCCTTAGACGGCGTAGGCCGGCGGTCGCGCACAGGGCGGCCAAGAGATAGGGCATCCGCCCGATGTGGCGGGGGGCGTCTTAGAACGAACCTTGATGTGTACGGGAAAGAAGCCTCGAACAAGGAGAACCGCGATGGGGCCGGAACTGCACTACCAGATCATGATCAACCGGGCCGCCGAGCTCCAGGAGGAGGCCGCGTCGCACCGGCGCGCCCGCCAGGCGCTGGCCAGCCTCAAGGCGCAGCAGCGCTCCCGCCGGCTGCGCGGGACGTTCGGCAAGCTCCGCAGCTCGTGACCCGCGTACGAAGGCCCGGCCGGACCCTCCCTCCCGGCCGGGCTTGCCAGCCCCCATAAGGCAAAAAAGCAGGCGAAGCCAGACAAAGGGTCATGACATGCTTTACGACATGACACGCCGGGCGGTAAGCCCCGTCTTCGTCGGGCGGGACGCGGAGCTGGAGACCCTCGCCGAGGCCTACGACCAGGCCCGCAAGCAGGCCACCGCGGCGGTGCTGATCGGCGGCGAGGCAGGGGTGGGGAAGACCCGCCTCGCCGGCCGGTTCGCGGAGGAGGCCGCACAGGACGGCGCCCACGTGCTCGTCGGGGGCTGCGTGGAGCTGTCCGCCGAGGGTCTCGCGTACGCCCCGTTCACCGCCGCACTGCGCCAGCTGGTCAGGGAGGCCGGGGTCGCCGAGGTCACCGCGCTGCTGCCGGACGGCGCCGGCCGGGACCTGGCCAGGCTGCTGCCCGAGTTCGGCGAGCCGACCGGCGACGGGGAGACGGAGTCGGCCCGCGCCCGGCTGTTCGAGCTGATCCTCACGCTGCTGGAACGGCTCTCCGAGCGGCGGCCGGTCGTCCTCATCATCGAGGACGTGCACTGGGCCGACCGCTCCAGCCGCGACCTCATCGCCTTCCTCAGCCGCAACCTGAGGACGGCCCCCGTCCTGATGGTCATGACGTACCGGTCGGACGAGCTGCACCGCACCCATCCCCTGCGGCCCGTGCTGGCCGAGCTGGGCCGGGTCGACGGGGTGGTGCGGCTGGACCTGCCGCGCTTCACCCAGGACGAGGTCGCCGCGCAGATGGCCGGGATCCTCGGCGTCACCCCCGAGTTCGCCAGGGTCGACCGGGTCTTCGAGCGCAGCGGCGGCATCCCGCTGTTCGTGGAGGCGCTGCTCGACTGCGGCGAGGAGTGCTCGTTCCCCGACTCGCTGCACGACCTCATCATCGGATCGGTGGAACGCCTGCCCGAGGAGACCCAGCGGGTGCTCCGCGTCGCCGCGGCCGGGGGCGTACGGGTGGGGCACGCCCTGCTCGCGGCGGTGAGCGAGCTGTCGGACGTGGACCTGGAGGACGCGCTGCGCCCGGCCATCGCCGCGAACGTGCTGCAGGTCGCCGACGGCGGGGCGTACGCCTTCCGGCACGCCCTGATCCGCGAGGCGGTGCACGACGAGCTGCTGCCGGGCGAGCACGCCCGCATGCACGCGCGGTACGCCGAGGAGATCGACCGCGACCGCACGCTGGTCCCTCCGGGCCGGGCGGCCATCGAGATCGCCCACCACTGGTACTCCGCCCGCGACGACGAGTGGGCGCTGGTCTCCGCCTGGGAGGCGGCGGAGAAGGCGGCCAAGTCGTTCGCCTACACCGAGCAGATCCAGCTGCTCGAACGCGTGCTGACGCTGTGGGACAAGGTGCCCGGCGCCGCCGGCCGCATCGGCCAGGACCACTGCACGGTGCTCGAACGGGCGTCCGAGGCGGCGTACGTCAGCGGTGACATGGAGCAGAGCCTCAAGTACGTGCGCGGCGCGCTCGCCGAGCTGGACGAGCGGACCGCCCCGGAGCGGGTGGCCGAGCTGCTGGTCCGCATGGCGAACGTGAAGTCGCAGAAGGCCAAGCCCGGCAGCCTGGACGACCTGCGCCGCGCCGAGGGCCTGGTCCCGCTGCCCGGGGACACCCGCACGCTCGTGCTGACCCGGCTCGGCACGATGCTGATGTGCTCCGACCAGGTCGTCGAGGGCACGGCGGTCACGCAGGAGGCGCTGCGCACGGCCCGCGAGAAGGGGCACGAGGTCCAGGAGGCCGACCTGCTGATCAACCTCGCGCTCGGCCACTCCATCAACGGCGACCTGCAGACCACGTTCGCGCTCAACGAGCGGGCGCTGGCGATGGGCACCCGCCTGGACTCGCCCCGGATCATCCTGCGCGCCCTCGGCAACAACGTCGACGCCCTGGACAACCTCGGCCGCTCGGAGGAGGCGGTGCTGCTCGCCCTGGAGGGCGAGAAGCTCGCCCGCCGGTACGGCAGGTTCCGCCACCAGGGGGTGTTCATCGCCAACAACCGGGCGGAGGCGCTGGAGTCTCTCGGCCGGTGGGACGAGGCCATCGAGGTCATCGACCGGGCCATGACCATGGGCCCCACCATGCGCACCCGCTGGCACATGCTGCGCGTCCGGGCGGACATCGCGATCAGCCGGGGCGAGGAGGACCTGGCGCAGGACATCCTCTCCGAGGTCGGCGTCTTCTCCCCGCGCCGCGAGGAGCAGACGCAGGAGTGGACGAACAACACCCGCCTGGCGCTCGCCTTCCACCTGCTGCGCGGCGAGCCGCTCAAGGCGCTGGACCTGCTGGAGGCCGCGCTCGACAACCCGCCCCTGTCACGCAAGGCGATGCTGGCCGGGCGGCTGCTGGCGTCGATCCGGTACGTCTGCGACGCCGCGGCGCCGGTCGCGCCCGAGCGGGTCGCGAAGGTGCGGGCGCACGGCGACCGCCTCGCGGAGAACCTGGGCGACGGACCGGTGAACGAGGCGTTCGGCCTGGTCTACCGGGGAGAGTTCGACGCGGCGGCCGAGGCGTGGCGGCGGCTTGGCCGCCCCTACGTCCAGGCCAAGGCGCTGCTGCTCGCGGCGGTGGACGCCGCCGCGCGCGGCGACCGCGACGGGGTCTCCGCGCGGCTGCACGAGGCCTGCCCGCTCGCCACCGCGCTCCGCGCGACCCCGCTGGTCACCCAGATCGAGACGCTGGCCCGCCGCGTCGGCACGCCGCTGTCCAAGGCCCCGCTGCCCGACGCCACCCCCGCTCCGTCTGCCAGGTCCGGACGGCAGGCCGACCTGACCCCCCGTGAGCTGGAGGTGCTCCGCCTGGTGGCGGCCGGGCGGAGCAACCGCGACATCGCGGCCGAGCTGTTCATCTCGGCCAAGACCGTCAGCGTCCACGTGTCGAACATCCTGCCGAAGCTGGGCGTGTCGACCCGGGGTGAGGCCGCCGCCGCGGCCCACCGCCTGTCTCTTCTCGACTAGCCGAACAAGGGCTCGATCAGCAGCAGCACGCCGAAGACGGCGAACGCGGCGGCGGCGCCGTACTTGATCCACTTTTCCGGCAGGCGGCTGCCGAGGAAGCGCCCGACGAGGATCGCCAGCGCGTCGGCCGCGACCATGCCGATGGTGGAGCCGATCCAGGTGCCGAACCAGCCGTGCTGGGTGGCCAGCGTGATGGTGGCGAGCATCGTCTTGTCGCCCAGCTCGCTGAGGAAGAACGCCACGCCGACGGCGATGAACGCGTTGCGGGTCGTCTTGGCCGCCTTGCCCTCCTCCTCCTCGCTGAGCTCGTCGCCGCGCAGCGTCCACAGCGCGAAGCCGAGGAACGCCAGGCCCGCGACGATCGAGATCGCGGTGGTGGGGAGCGCGTCGCCGACGACCCTGCCGAGGGCGACGCTGCCGAGGTGCACGAGCGCGGTCGCGACGGTGATGCCGGCCAGCACCGGGAGCGTCCTGAACCGGGTGGCGAAGGTCAGGGCCATGAGCTGGCTCTTGTCGCCGAGCTCGGCCACGAAGATGACGACGAGGGAGATCCAGAGGGCTTGCACGGGGTCGCCTTCCGAGGGGAGACGCGACCGGGCCGCCGTACGACACCCGGGGAGCGGGCACGACTTCGGCCCGGCAGCATGCGGTCATGACTGTCGGGCCGAAGGTCTCGTCCGCCACGGGGGCTCCACGACCGGGCGGGCGAACCGCCAGTGTGTCGATCAGTGGATTTCGGACTACTCCCCTTCGGTGTTGTCCCAGTTTAATCGAGCTGAAGACTTGCTCCCACCAGCACGGGTTCGTTGACGAGCCACACGCCGAACTTCTCGTGCACTCCATCGCGCACCTCGCGGGCCAGCGCGAGCAGTTCGGCCGCGCCCGCCTCACCGGTGGGGTTGGTCAGGGCCAGCGTGTGCTTCGTGGAGATGCGGGCCCGGCCCTTCTCGTACCCCTTGGGGAACCCGGCGTTCTCGATCAGCCACGCCGCCGGGATCTTCACCGAGCCGTCGGGCATGTCCCAGTGCGGATGACCGGGGGCCCGAAGCTCCAGGGCCGCCGCCTCGTCCGGGCCGAGCACGGGGTTGGTGAAGAAGGACCCCGCGCTGCGCGTGTCGGGGTCGTCGGGATCGAGCACCATCCCCTTGCCGCGCCGTAGCTCCAGCACCGCCTCCCGTGCCTCGGTCAGCGGCACCCGCTCGCCGATCTCCACCCCGAGCCGCGCGGCCAGTTCCCGGTACGCCACGGGCCCCGACAGGGCGGACCGCTCCAGGGCGTAGGTGACCGCGAGCACCACGTGCCGTTCGGGGTCGCGCTTGAAGGCGCTGTGCCGGTAGGCGAAACCGCACTCCGCGGCCGTGAGGTCGGCCACCTCGCCGGTCCCGCGGTCGTACACGCGGACGCCGGTGACGGTCTGCGAGACGTCCTGCCCGTACGCCCCGACGTTCTGGATCGGGGTGGAGCCCACCAGGCCGGGAATCCCCGACAGGCACTCGATCCCCGACAGGCCTTCGGCGACGCACCGGGCGACCAGGGCGTCCCAGTCCTCCCCCGCCTGCGCCGTGACGAGCACGCGCCCGTCCCCGTCCGGTGCCGACTCGACCCCCCGGGTGACGACGCGGACCACCAGCCCGCCGAACCCCTCGTCGCCGACGAGCAGGTTGCTGCCGCCGCCGAGCACCAGCACGGGTTCCTCGTCACGGTCGGCCTCGGCCACCAACCCGACCAGGTCACCGGTGGTGTCCGCCTCCGCGAACGCCCGGGCCGGGCCGCCCGTACGCAGGGTGGTGTAGCGGGCGAGGGCCACCCCTGCCAGCCGGTCAGCCATTCGTCTCCTCAGCGCGTCCCCCCAGGCCGGGTAGAGGAACCCGGGGCCGTGTAGAGGAACAGGATAGCCACCCCGCCCCCGCCCGCCCCTTCACGGAGTGTGCGGGGCGTCCCGGTCGGGAGGTGAGTCGGTGCCGGTGTCGACGCCGGTCTCGGCGATCGCCTGGTCGATCCGGGAGGTGGCCGAACTGCCGTCCCACAGAAGCTGGGAGGCGACCATCGACGCCTCGCCCGACGGGGTCAGCGCCGTCTCGATCGTCCCGCCGGGGGCGACGTCGCGCTTGACCTCGGTGATCTTCTCGTGGCCCGCCGCCCGCGCGGCCTCCCGCGCGTTCCCCGCGCGGGGCGACGGCAGCCCGCCTCCCTGGGCGTCCCCGGCCTTGCCCGGGTCCTGCGTCTGCGTCGCCACGCCGGCGGTGTCGCCCTGCTCCCGCTGGGTCGTGACCGGCTCGTTGACGACGCCCTCGGTCTCTGAAGTGTCTCGCTCGCTCACGATCCGACCGCTACCCAGCACCGGCGCCGCCAAGCACCCTCATGGCTCATCGCGGCCGATCGGGGCCGGTCAGGTGAGCTGGACCACCGCGCGGGCCTTGGAGAGGACCCGGGAGTCGCCGGACCTCGCCGTGAGGGTGACCACGACGCGCTTGTCCTCGCGCTTCTCCTCCACGATCCCGCTGATCGTGATCGTCGCGCCGTTGTCGTCGTCGGGCACCACGACCATGGACGAGAAACGGACCCCGTACTCGACCACCGCGCCGGGGTCGCCCGCCCAGTCGGTCACGAACCGGCCGCCCTGCGCCATCGTGTACATGCCGTGCGCGATGACGTCGGGCAGGCCGACCGCCTTCGCGTGGCGCTCGTTCCAGTGGATGGGGTTGAAGTCGCCCGAGGCCCCGGCGTACCGCACCAGGTCGACCCGGCGGACCCGGTACTCGGCGGCCGGGATCTCCTGGCCGGTCTCCACGTCGTCGTACTTGACCGTCGCCGCCATGATCAGGCCGCCCCTCCGCGCTCCACGATGATGTTGTAGGTCCGGCAGACCAGCTCGCCGGAGGTGGTGTGCACGTCGCTGCGCACGGTCAGGAACTCGTTGCGGCCGACGCTGCGGATCTCCGCGATGGTCGAGCTGCACACGAGCTCGTCGCCCGCCTGGATGGGCCGCTCGTACTCGAACCGCTGCTCGCCGTGGACGACCATGGAGAAGTCGAGCCCCAGATCGGGGTCGGTGAGCGCGTCACCGGTGCCGAGGAGGCTGAACACGATCGGGAAGGTCGGCGGCGCCACGACGTCCGGGTGCCCGGCCGCCACGGCGGCCTGCCGGTCGTGGTAGATCGGGTTGTCGTCGCCGATCGCGGTGGCGAACTCGCTGATCTTGACGCGGCTGACCTCGTAGGGCGCGGACGCCTGGTACGTCCGCCCGACGAAGTCGCGATTCAGAGGCATCGGCCGTGCTCCTTAGGGGATGAGCGGGTGACCGTACGCTAGCAACACCCGATCCGGCCGGCCGTCACCGCCGCACCGCGGAAGATCCGGCCCGGAGCATCCGACCCAGAAGCACCGGCGGAAGCACCGACACGAAAACCGGCGCCTCCGCGACGGAGACGCCGGTCATACGTGATCGAGGTCGTGCTGTGTCGAGGTCAGGCCGTGTAAGCCGACCGCCGCGTTCGCGGCGCGGAACCACGCGCGCCGGACCGCGCTACGACTCAGCGGGTCTCGCGGTGCGCCCGGTGCGTCTTGCAGTTGGGGCAGTACTTCTTCAGCTCAAGCCGATCCGGGTCGTTGCGCCGGTTCTTCCGCGTGATGTAGTTGCGGTGCTTGCACTCCTGGCAGGCCAGCGTGATCTTCGGCCTAACGTCTGTGGCAGCCACGTGGGAGTGCCTTTCTGCGTTTGGGACTACTGGACAACCCAGGCCGGGGCCGCCTTCGTGAGGTGACCCGGCAGGGTAGTAGCGGAGGCCGGACTTGAACCGGCGACACAGCGATTATGAGCCGCTTGCTCTGCCTGACTGAGCTACTCCGCCTCGGGCCGGAGAAACTGCATCCGGCCACGCAAGGATACCCGACCCGTACGGCTCTTCGCGCATCGGGATCAGCCGTGATCGGGATCGGTCAGCCGGTGGGGAAGAGGCACCCCCACCAAGCCGAAAGCCCCACCCGGCAGCGCTCCCACAGGAACAATGCTCAGATAGGACTTTCCGGCCAGAGCCCCCAAACGGAATCGAACCGTTGACCTTCTCCTTACCATGGAGACGCTCTGCCGACTGAGCTATAGGGGCGGGCCCGGCTGCGCTCTCGCGCCTCGCGGACAGGTGTAACCATACACGGCCACGCTGACCGATGCGAACTCGAATACCGCCACGCTCACGGTATCGACTCACGGTGTCGGCAGCATCCCGGAGAGATCGGCCGCGGGCCGCTGACGGGGCGGCACCTCGGCCGCGACGGCGTACCTGCTGAAGTAGCCCTTCCCCCGGACGGGGGTCACGTTGCTCAGCGTCACCGTGGCCTCGTACGGCGCGTTCTCGCAGGCGGGTAGGCACCAGGTGCCGCTGAGCCTGCCCGCGCCGACGGCCCGGGTCGGCCCCCAGGAGTGCCAGGTGACCTCGCTGATCGTGGTGAACTCGGAAAGGACCAGGATGGCCGGCCGCTGGTCGGGCCGCCCCTGCTCCGAGCCCTGCAGGTTGAGCACGTACACCGGTGTCTCCGCGACCGGGCCGGCCTGCGACGCGCCGCAGCCGGAGACCCCCGCGCCGAGGACCGCGACCGCGAGCTTGGTGACAGTGGTGGCCAGGCGCATCGATACCCCCTCGGCACTCTGAGTGCCCAGGGTCGGCGCGGGTTACGCCTGCGGCCCGCCTACCTGACGGCCGTACGGGCGTCGCCGGCCCGCTCCGGCAGGGCGATCACCTCGCACAGGTCGGCGAGGTCGACGAACCGGGCGACCTCCTCGACCGACAGGCAGTCGGCGACCAGCCGTCCGTGCCGCCGCACGCGGAGCACCTGGCGGTCGCGGCGGTACGCCGGAACGATCTCGTACCCGTCGGGACCCACCCATCGCCTGTCCATAGGGGAACAAGCTATCGGTTCTTCCCATCGTTCTCTCCCGTCTCATAGGGATCGGGTTTAAGTAAGGACCTAATGGACCCCAAGCACCGGGGCGCACAGTGAGCGTGCCCGACCACCCCGCTCACGAGAGGCATCCCGATGTCCGACGCACCCGTCCCGCACCCCGCCAACCTGCCCGCCCCCAACCTGCTCGGCTTCCGCATCACCCACCGCGCGATGCGGGCCGACTCCCGGCGCCTCGCCGACGTCACCGGCGAGATCGCCGCGGGCCGGCAGCCGTGCGGCCCCGAGCGTGCGGCAGCGATCAGGGACTACGTGGTCAAGCTGTGCCAGGGCATCCATCACCACCACAAGGCGGAGGACGACCACCTGTGGCCCCTGCTCGTCCGGTCGGCGGGCGCCGAGGTGGACCTGAGCGAGCTGAGCGAGGACCACTCCGAGCTCGATCCGCTGCTGGAGGAGATCCGGTCCGTCGCGGGCGACCCGGCCGAGCTGGCCAAGCCGATGCGCCGCCTGGCCGACCTGCTGGACGAGCACATCGTGGAGGAGGAGCGGCAGCTCTTCCCGGTCATCATGCGGCACGTCACCGCGAAGGACTGGGAGGAGCTGGAGAAGCACGTCCGCAAGGGCGGGGACCCGCGGTTCGAGCTGCCCCGCATCGAGCGGCACGCGCGGCCGGAGGAGCTGGCCGAGCTGCGCAGGCTGGCCGGGCCCGTCCTGGTCGTCATGCTGGCGCTGCTGCGTCCCGGCCACCGTCGCCGCGAGCGTCTCGTGTTCGGCGCGGCGTGAGCGCCCGGCGGGCGGCCTCCTCCCAGTGCGGGGAGCCGGCCTGCCGGGCCACCTCGGCGGCCCGCCGGTAGTGGGCGTCCGCGTCACCGGGCCGGCCCAGGAACACGGCGAGGTCGCCCAGCGTGTGGGCCACCGGCCCGGCCGTGACCGACCCCGAGTGCAGGCCGGCCAGCTCGCCGTCGTACGGCAGCAGCAGCTCGTAGCACTCGGCGGCCACCTCCCGGTCGCCCAGCGCCGCCGCGTTGTCCGACCGCATGGACATCAGCAGCAGCCAGTAGTAGTCGCGCCGGGGCCGGTGCCCGGGCAGCCACACGGCGCGGGCCTCGTCGAGACGGCCGGCGCCGACGAGCACCCGGGTGTACATCTCCATGCTGTCCTCGCGCAGGCGCTCCCAGAGGACGGTGAGCTCCTCCACCATCCCGGCGAGACGCCCTGACGCCAGCGCGACCACGAAGCGGCCGACCATCCCCACCATCGCGCCGTTCGCGTCGCCGGTGCGGGCCAGCCGTTCGCCGAGCTCGCCGTACGCGCGGCCGGCCCGCTCGAAGTCGCCCGTCACCAGCAGGCGCAGGGCGTCGAGGAAGGCGAGGATGCCGAGGGCCAGGCCGAGCTGGCCGGTCGTCGACAGCGCGGCGCCCCTGTCGGCGTGCTCGCGCGCCGACGCCCAGTCGTTGCGGGCGAGCGCGACCATGAGCAGCGCGAAGTGGCCGAGCGTCTGGTAGCCGAGCAGTCCCGCGTCGGCGGACGCGGTCAGCAGGTCGTGACCGAGCGTCTCCAGCTCCGTCCGCCGGTCCGGCGCGAGGCAGGCCCAGTAGCGGGCGTTGAGCGCCATGCAGCGCAGCCGGGGATCACCGAGTGCGTCCGCGATCGCCAGCGCCTCGGCGCTCGCCGTCTCGACGCGCTCCGCGTCGTGTCCTTCGAGCGCGTGGCAGAGGGCGACGAGCATGCGGCAGCGCAGCTCCCCCGCCTCCGCCGGCATCGAGCCCTCGATCGCCCCGACGAGCCGGGGGTCGTACGCGCGGTCGGGCTGGATGGTCCAGATGACCGGCGCGTCGAACGACGTGACCGCGCGGGCGACCGCCGCCCGGTCGCCCATCTCCTGGGCCAGCGCGAGGGCCTTCTCCCGGTTCCGCAGTGCGGTGATCACGTCGCCCGCGTGCGCCTGCGCGGACACCAGGTCGCACAGCAGGCCGAGGCGGACGTCCCGGGGCGGGTCGCCGGTCCCCGGGGTCAGCAGGTCGAGGGCGTCCAGGGCGCCCTGCAGCAGCGTCGCCGCCTCTCCGTGCGCGTGGTAGACCGACCAGGCCTGGTGGGCGGCGCGCGCGGCGTACCCCGCGGCCGTGAGGGCGGTCGCGGTGGTCGCGGCTGCGAGCGCGTGGTGCCCGAGCGCGCCGACGTCGCCGGGCCGCACGCGTTCCAGCGCGGCGAGGACCCTGCCGTGGATGCGCGTACGGCGCAGCCGGGGGATGTCCTCGTACAGCGTCTCGCGGACGAGCACATGGGCGAAGCGGACGTGGCCGGGGCGCGGCTCCTCCAGCAGGCCGGACAGCACGCCCGCCTCCAGGCCGTCGAGCACGGTCTCCTCGTCGGCCCCCGGCATCGCGACGAGCACGTCCGCGTCGGCCTCCCGGCCGAGGACGGCGGCGGTGCGGAGCGTCGTCTGCGCCGTGGCGGGCAGCCGGGCGAGACGGCGGCGGATCAGGTCGCGGACGCCCGGCGGCAGCGCGTGGGCCGCGGCCGGGCCGTCGACCGCGAGCAACCGGGCCGTCTCGGCCACGAACAGGGGGTTGCCGCCGGTCCGCTCGGTGACCGTGCGGACCAGCGTCTCGTCCACCTCCGCGCCGGAGCGCTCCGCGAGCAGGCGCGCCACCTCCGGCTCGCCGAGGCCGCCCAGCGTGATGTTCTCCACGGCCTGGACGGCGAGCGCGGCGGCGGTGGCCGTGAGGTCGTCGCCCGCCTCCGCCGGCCGGTGCGTCAGCAGGACGAGGACCGGCGTGCGCGCCAGGCGGCCGGCGAGATGACGCAGCAGCTGGAGGGTCTCCTCGTCGGCGCGGTGCACGTCCTCCAGCACGATCAGCAGTGGACCCGGCACGCCCTCCAGGTAGTCGCCGACCGCCCGCGCCAGCCAGAACTGGCCGACGGGCGCGGCGTCGTCGGTCAGCAGCGGCGCGAGCCTGGCCGCCGTCCCGGGCTCCGGCGGGCGGGTGGCGGAAAGGTCGCGCAGCACCTCGCTCCAGGCCCAGGCGGGCGGCACGCCGCCGGTCGTCTCCGGGCAGCGGCCGACCACGGTCTGCCAGCCGTCCTCCGCCAACCGCCGCACCAACGCGGCGGCGAGCGTGCTCTTGCCCGAGCCCGCCTCGCCGCCGAGCCAGGCGATGCGGAAGCCGTCCCGCGCCTGCCCGGCCGCGGAGACCAGCCGGGACAGCTCCGCCGTACGGCCGATCATCCGGAAGTCGGCGGGGACGGGCTCGGCCCGCGTCTCCCGTACGGGCGGGCCGATCACGGGGGCCGGGTCGAGCGACTCGGCCTGCGCGAGGATGTCCGCCTCCAGGGTGCGCAGCGCGGGCCCGGGGTCGACGCCGAGCTGGTCGGCGAGCAGGGCGCGGGTGCGGCGCAGGGCCGCGAGCGCCTCCCCCTGCCGGCCGCCCCGGTAGTAGGCCAGCGCGAGCAGCCGTACGGCGTTCTCGCGCAGGGGGCGCTCGGTGAGGTGGCGTTCCAGCTCGGGGACGATCTCGGCGTGGCGGCCCAGCGCGAGCGCCGCCTCGGCGCGGTACTCGGAGGCGACCACCCGCAGTTCGTTCAGGTGGCCCACCTCGGGCACGGCCCACTCCTCGTCGCCGAACTCGGCGTACGCCGGGCCGGTCCACAGCGCCAGGGCCTCGTTGACGAGGTCGAGCGCCCGGGCGGGCGCGCCCTCGGCGAGGAAGCCGGAGGCGGCCTCGACCAGCCGGGGGAAGCGCCAGGCGTCCACGTCGTCCGGCTCCAGCGCGAGGCGGTAGCCGGGCGGAGCGGTCACCAGCACACGGGCGGCGGCGCGGGGCGGGCGGTCCGGCTCCAGCACGCGGCGCAGGTTGGAGACATAGACCTGCAACGCGCCGAGGGCGCGAGGAGGCGGCTGGCCCTTCCACAGGTCGTCCACGAAACGGTCGGTCGACACCACGTGTCCGTGCGCGCAGACCAGCCGGGCCAGCACGGCACGCTGGAGCGACGTCCCGAGGTCCGCGCGACGGCCGTCGACCTCCGCCGCTATCCGCCCCAATATCCTCAATCGCACCATAACGGGGGCAAGCATAGGGATCAGGCTCGATAGTGGTAGTAACCGAGCAGGTCATCCAGCACGGACACGTCGTCCATGCGGATGCGCGTGCCGGTGGCGAACGCGTTGATCATCTTGCCGCCTCCGACGTACACCCCGACGTGGTGGGTCCTGCCGGGCCTGCCGTAGAAGACCAGGTCGCCGGGTTGCGGCACGTCGACCCGGCGCAGCCGGCCGACGTGGTCGTCGGTGTTGCCGGGACCGAGCACGTCGTCGCCGAACGCCAGGTCGTACACCCATCGGGTGAACCCCGAGCAGTCGAAGCCGCGCGTCCGGCTCGCCGGACAGGGCATGACCGAGCCGCTGTACCCCCGGCAGGTCCCCTTCGACGGCCCCGGCCGCGTCGCGTGTCCCCCGCCCCACGAGTACGGCAGAGCGCCCTGGGCGGCGTACGCGACGGCGACGGCCCTGGACAGCTCCTCGTTGAGAGGCGCGGAACCCGCGGCGGCCAGCGCGACGATTCCCCCGACCAGAACCAGTCGGCGCCTGAGCGCGCGCTCAACCCCCATGAATCGTGACAATAGTCACTCGTCTCTTTCCTGACCATGGAAGCTTTACCCCACTCGATCGACGCACCGGGTAGGAATTGTTACTCTGAGTAGGGCTAAGGTGGTCCAATGTTCAACCGAGCCCTACCTCTGTGAGCCAGGACGCGTTCGACGTCCTGCCGTCGAAGCGCTTCGCCTGGTCGCCCCGGACCTCCCCCACGGCTCCTTCAGTGGTCCCCGGCGTCAGGGAGAGCGAAGGGAGCCACCGTGGAGACGTGGACGGCACCGACCCCATCCCCCACCCGTTGGTGGGTGCTGGGCATGCGCGGAGAGCTGGATCTCCACGCGGTGCGGCATCTCCACGAGCCCCTGCGCGGCCTGATCGAGGCCAGGGGCCCGTGGCTCGCCCTCGACCTCAGCGAGGTGCGCTTCATCGACACCACCGGGGTCGGGCTGCTGGTCCGCCTGGCGCACAACCTGCGCGGCCGGGACGGCGACCTCGCGCTGATCGCCCCCGGAGGCCAGGTGCTGCGGATCCTCCGCTGGACGAACCTGACCCGGCTGTTCCGCGTGCTCGACACCGCCGACGCGCTGGCCGACCTCGCCACCGACCATCCCCGCCTCGGCCGGGCGACCTGATGCCCCCTGGGAAGCGTGACCGGGCCGGAGCCGTCAGTCCAGTCTGATCTCCACCGGGGTGTCGTCGGGCGGCGGCGCCACGGGACGGCAACTCTGGCCGCACCCGCCGAACGAGGGGTCGAGCGGAGCGAACTTCGTCGCCGGCACGCCGCTCAGCGCCTTGAGCATCGTGTCCTTCCAGATCGGGCCGGGAACGCTGGCGCCGAACACCTCGCCATAGTAACGGCCGCCGATCGTCACGCCGTTCAGCTTGTACTTCGACGTGCCGCGCGGGTCGCCGAGGCTGACCGCGCCGGCCAGGTCGGGGGTGAACCCGGCGAACCAGGCGGAGGAGGAGTTGTCGTTGGTCCCGGTCTTGCCGCCCGCGTCGCGGCCGATGCCGCCGACCGCCGCCATCGTGCCCTTGGTCAGGACGCCGGACAGCACGTGCGCCGCCGCGTCCGCCACCTCGGGGTCGAGAGCCTGACGGCACTTGGGCTTGTAGTCCGTGGTCTTGCCGGTGCTGTCGGTGATCCGGCTGATCGCCATCGGCGCGCAATACTTTCCGCGCGCGCCGATCGCGGCGTAGGCGTTGGCGACCGTCACCGGGTCCATCTCGTTGATGCCGAGGGTGAACGTCTCGAACTCCTGGAGCGCCCCGCCGTCGGAGCGGTGGATGCCCAGCGACTTGGCCGTCTTGACCACCTCGCAGAGCCCGACCCGCCGCTCCAGCTCCATGAAGAACGTGTTGACCGAGTGCCAGGTGCCGGTCTGCAGGGTCAGCCACCCGGGCGACCCCTCGTCGTTGGTGACCGTGTGACCCGGGTCGCCGATGGACCCGCCCGCGCAGTTCCTGAACGCCGAGGCGCCGGGGGCGGTGTAGCCGGCGCCCACGCTGAACCCGTCGTTGATCTTCATGCCCTGCTTCAACGCGGTGAGCAGGGTGAAGGTCTTGAAGGTCGAACCCGCCTGGAAGCCGATGCCGCCGCCGTGCGCCGCGTCCGCGACCAGGTTGTAGGACATCTCCTTCCTCGTCTTGCGCGTCCCGTACGGGCGGCTCGCGGCCATCGCCCTGATCGCCCCGGTGCCGGGCTGCACCAGCGCCTCGGCGGCCACCGGGTTGTCGGACGGGTTGACCCACTTCCTGATCGCCGCGTCCGCCGCCGCCTGCATCGAGGGGTCGATCGTGGTCCTGATCGTCAGGCCGCCCCGGTTGAGGAACCGCAACCGGTCCTTGGCCGTCCTGCCGAAGTCGGAGTTGTTGAGGATCTCGTTGCGCACGTAGACGCAGAAGTACGGATATTTGCTGGACTCGCAGCCGCCGGGCAGCTTCGTCCCCTTGTACCCGAGCTTGGTGGCCTTGGCCTTGGCCGCCTCGGCTGCGGTGATCTTGCCTAGCTCGGCCATCCGGTCGAGCACGACGTTGCGCCGCTTGAGCAGCCGGTCGCGGTGGGTCTTGCCGAGGTTGGGGTCGGTGGCGTTGGGGTCCTGCACCGCGCCCGCCAGCGTCGCCGCCTGCGGCAGCGTCAGCCTGCTCGCGCCGACCCCGAAGAACCGCTTGGCCGCCGCCTCGACGCCGTACGCGCCCGCGCCGAAGTAGGCGATGTTGAGGTACTTCTCCAGGATCTCGTCCTTGGAGTACTTCTTTTCCACGCCCATCGCGTACCGCAGTTCGTTGAGCTTGCGGGCGTAGCTGGCCTCCAGGGCCTTGTTCTTCTCCGCCTCGGTGTCGGCCGAGTTCAGCAGCACCTGCTTGACGTACTGCTGGGTGATCGAGGAGCCGCCCTGGGCCACCCCGCCCGCCTGCATGTTCCTGGCCAGCGCGCGGAGGGTGCCCTCGATGTCGATCGGCCCGTGCTCGTAGTAGCGGTAGTCCTCGATCGAGATGATCGCCGTCTTCATGACGTCGGCCATCTCGTCGAGCGGGACGACCTCGCGGTACTGCTCGTAGAACCGCGCGATCTCGCGGCCCTTGACGTCCTGCACCACCGAGACCTGCGCGAGCGGAGGCTCGGGGAGGTCACGCGGTTCGAGGCCGACGTCCTTGACGGCCGACACCAGGCCGACCCCCGCGCCGCCGACCGCCGGCAGCGCGATCCCCGCGACCAGCACGCCCGCCGCCGCTCCCATGGCCGCCAGACGCAGCACCTTCCCCGTGGCGTTCACCCGATCATCCCCAACTCGATCTCCCCGACCCCGATCGTCCCCCGAATCGATAAGGACAAGGTTATGGGGCCGTAAAGGGGATTGTTGACGCGGTCCTACGACAGCAGGCCGAGGCCGCGCACGAGGACGGTGGCGGTCCGCGCCACGACCTCGTCGTCCGCGGAGCCGCCGGGGGTGAGGCGGTTCGTGTAGATCGCCAGAATGATCGGGGCCGCGTCCTCGGCCGGCCAGACGACGGCGATGTCGTTGGCGGTGCCGTACGTGCCGCCGGTGCCGGTCTTGTCGCCGACGATCCACTTCGGGGGCAGGCCGGCGCGGATGCGCGCGTCGCCGGTCGTGTTGCCGCGCAGCCACCCGACGAGCCGGGACCGGTCCGCCGCGTCGAGGGCGCCGCCGGTGGTGAGCGCGCGCAGGTCGCGGGCGATCGACACGGGTGTGGTGGTGTCGCGTCTCTCCCTGGGCGACCACACGTTCAGCTCGGGCTCCCAGCGGTCGAGACGGGAGACCGGGTCGCCGAGCGAACGGAAGTAGCGGGTCAGGCCCCGCGGCCCGCCGATCCGCTTCAGCAGCAGGTCGCCGGCGGTGTTGTCGCTGTGGACGATCGCCGCCCGGCACAGCGCGGCGAGCGTCATCCCGTCGGCCACGTGCCTGCCCGTCTGCGGCGAGTGCGGCTTCACCTCTCCGGCCGTCCAGCGGACCACCTGCCGGGTCAGCTCGGCTTCGGTGGTCCCGGCCAGCACCGCCCCGGCGGCGAACGCCTTGAAGGTGGACGCCAGCGGGAACCGCTCGCCCTCCCGGTAGCCGATCGTGATCCCGGTCGCCATGTCGATCGCGTACGCGCCGATGCGGCCCCGGAAGGAGACCTCCAGCCTGCGCAGCGCCTTCCGTACGGCCGCCTGGCCGTGCGCGGGCGCCGCCGAGGCTCGGGCCGGAGCCGTGGGTCCGGCCGAGTTCGTGGCGGGAGGCCCGCCCGGACCGGGCGCGCCGCCGCCGCCCGTGTCGGCGCCGCAGGCGGCGCAGGCCAGGACGGCGGCCGCCGACGTGGCGGCTTTCCACCCGCCCAGCCGTCTCATGACAGAGGAGCCAACCAGAGGCGACGGAGTCGCGTCCAATGTGCCTCCAAGGTGTCGCGGCCACGTGCCGTCGCCCCGCGGTTCGTCATTCGGTGATCTGCCGCCGGACGGCGGGGCTGAGGCCGGAGAGGAGACGGTCCGCGCGGCCGTCGGTGCTCGCCCGCAGCAGGGCAGCGATGACGGCCGGCGGCACGTTGTCGAGGACCCGCCAGGCCCGCCGCGTCGTCATCGACTCGACCAGCCGGACCGCCGTCGTGGTGGAGCCGAGCGCGGTGAGGATCTCGGCGGCGCTCCGGTCCGCGACCCCCGCCATGACCAGCGTGCCACGGCCCGTGGGCATCGCGCGCAGCACCGCGGCGGCCTTCGCGGCGGCCATGTGGTCGAGGGCCCGTCCCGCTCTCGCCGTCCCCATCAGGGCCAGCACCGTCGCCGCCGCCGACGGCTCGCCCGACATGGCGTCGAGCAGCGCGCCCGCGGTCGCCGGATCCAGGGCGTCGAGCAGCGACGCGGCCACCTGCCTCGGCTGGGCGAGCAGCAGGCGCGCGCCCACAGCCGGGGACGCCCGCCGCAGCGTCTCCATCGTCGGCGCCCCCTGAGACGCTCCCGGCGGCGGGCCGGGCGGTGCCCCCGCCGGCGAGCCGGCGCCATGCGGCCGCGCCGGAGGTTTCCGCGACGGCTCCGGCGCCCGCATACCTGCTGGCCGGCGCTCCGCAGGTGCCGGTGCCGGAGGTTTCGACGGCGACTCCGGCTCCCGTGCGCCCGCAGCCTCGCGCTCGCGTCCTGCCGCCTGCCCGGGTGCCGACACCGGGGGTTTCCGTGACGGCTCGGGTGCCGCAGCGGTCCGGGGCGCCGGGCCGTCGAGGATCGCGCGCAGCCTGGCGTCGGCCTCCTGCGCTCCCATGCGCCGTGCGGGATCCTTCTCCAGCAGCCCGATCACCAGGCGGGAGATCGGCCCGGGCCGTGTCGGCGCCGGGTCGTCGCTGATGACGGCCAGCATGGTCGCGTGCTCGTTGCCCCGGCGGAAGGGCGAGCGGCCCTCGACGGCCCAGAAGAGGGTGACGCCGAGCGACCACAGGTCGGACGCGGCGTTCGCCGCCTCCCCCTTGATCCGTTCCGGCGCCATGAACTCGGGAGTGCCGAGCAGGCGGCTCCGCGCCGTGAGACCGCTCGTCCCGGACATCTGGGCGATGCCGAAGTCGACCAGGACGACCCGCCCGGCCCTGCTGATCAGGATGTTGGCGGGCTTGACGTCCCGGTGCACCACGCCTGCGGCGTGCGCGGCGGTCAGTCCGCCCAGCACGTCGCGGGCGACGGCCGCGGCCTCGCTCTCGGCCAGCACGCCTTCCTTGATCTTGTCCTCCAGGGAGACGCCCTCGACGTGGGCCATGACGATCCACGGCCTGCCGTCCGCCTCGAAGACGTCGTGCACCACGACGATCGAGGGATGCCCGATCTGGGCGAGCGACCGCGCCTCCCGGAGCGCCCGCTCCCGCTGGACCTCGGCCCGCTCCCCGTACGGCCACAGGGGGATCTCCTTCATGGCGACCAGGCGCTCCAGCGCCTTGTCCCAGGCGAGCCACACCGCGCCCATGCCGCCCCGCCCCAGCAGGGACCGCAGCTCGTACCGGCCCACGACGACCTGCCCCGGCCGCGCCGGGCCGCCGACGGTCATGTCGGAGTCAGTCGTCATCGGGGAGCAGTTCGACCCCGCCGGAGCGCTCCGGGGCGGGCCGCGAGAGCCGGAGGGTGCGGGTGTCCGGCATGCGGCGCAGTTCCTCGTCCTCGACCGAGCCGTAGCCGTCGGCGACGTGCTCGGCGCGGGTTCCCGTCGGCCCTCGCGACGGGCCGTCGGGACGAGGTGTGGGAACCTCCGGGAGTGGCCCGGTGTCCCCCGTACGGGACCAGATGCCCCAGATGTCCGTGCCGCCGTTGGCGGGCGCCGCGGTCGGCGGCCGGGTCATGGCCCCGGCGGTGAAGCTGCCCCTCGCGGTGCGGAACTCGTGCTGCTCGGCGAGCGCGAGCACCTTCTCGTAGTTGCCGGGCCGCTGCATCAGCTTCACCGCGACCGGCAGGCACTCGATGAGCAGGAACAGCAGGAAGAGCAGCAGCCGGGTCATGCTGAGGCTCATGTCCTTGCCGGTGATCTCGTTGAGCGCCTGGATCCTGATGAGCAGGCCGTTGGTGGTGAGGTTCTCCGCGTCGAAGGACTCCTGCAGGTTCCCCTGCCGTTTGAGCGCCACGTCGAGCTGGGCCCGTGCCTTCGGCAACGCCTCCTTCGCGCTGGCGAGGCGCACCTGCTTGGCCTCCTGGCCGTTGTCGGTCAGCTCCCGCCTGCGCTTCTCGATCTGCCCGTTCAGCAGGTCGATGCGGCGCTTGTTCTTGTCGTACGCGCGCTTGCTGTCCCGGGCGAGCGGGCCGTCGCCCTTCTTCGGGCAGGACGGCCCTCCGTAGAGCTGGCACTGCCACTCGGTGTAGTGCTTGTCGGCGAGCTTCCGCTCGCTGTCCCGGTCGGCGGTGAGCGCGACGATCTGCGGGTCCTGGTCGGTGGCGACGGGGACGTCGCCACCGGAGGAGACCACCTTCTCCAGGTTCGCGACCTCCTGGCGAAGCTGGCCGATGGTCTTACCGGTCACGCCCTGCTGCTGCTGCGCGACGAATACGTCCGCGCGCCGCTGCTTGATCTCGACGATCTGCGCGTCGATTTCGGACTTGAAGATCTGCAGGACCAATGGAGTGGAGATGACGAAACCGAGAAGCAGCGCCATGAGGATTCGGGGGACGGCCAGCGGCCAGCGGCGCGGGGCGTCCGCCCTCATCGTGCTGACCAGCCAGCGGTCGAGGCTGAGGATCATCAGACCCCACACCAGGCCCGCGAGGACGGCGACGACGACGTTGAGCCCCAGCGCGCTGCTCAGGGCGAACGTCATCGAGACCATGGCGAGGACGCCCGTCGTGAGGACGGCGCCCCCGATGCCCTCGAACTTGGGCTTCTCGGTCGGGCAACGCTCCAGGACCTCCGATCTCGCTCCGGACAACGCAATCAGAAAGTCCCTCATGTTTCTCCCGGGAGATTGGAGCTGTGGCCTGTGCCGTACACACGGAAACATCGCGTGACGCACGCAACACCGCTATCGTAGTTCTCCTATGTCACGTTTCGCGATATCGCGGGAATTTACCGTGATGTCATCACAGAAGGTGGGCGCATTCGAGAACTTCTCGCCGGTGACGACACCGGGGATGACATCGGGGACGGAGACAGGCGCGGGGACGGGGACGGGGCGCCGGGCATGACGCGGGATCCCGTGCCGGAGCCCGGCGAGGACCTGCTCGGCAAGACTCTCGCCCGGGCCGTCGCGGGGCTCACCGCCACCGGCCGGCTCGTGGTCGTGGAGGTCGCCGCCGACGGCATGACGACCTTCGAGATCCACCGGGACGAGCACGGCACCGCGCTCGGCCGCCAGTGGCCCCTGCCGTGGATCACGCTGACGGCGGAGCACGGCTGGGGCGAGGACGCCCGGCAGGCCCTGCTGCGCGCCGCCGGCCTGCCCGCGCCCGGTTCAGAGGTGATCGTCGCGTGCTCGTCCCCCGAGAGCGGGACGGCCCTGCAGGCACTGGAGTGGCTGCGCGAGGCGGGCACGGCACAGGTGTTCTCCACCGCCGCGCCGATCACCGGGCTGGTCAGGGACGTCCTCGTCGGCGACCCGCTGCACCAGTCGTACGACCTCGTGGTGATGCGCCCCGCCGGGGCCGGCGGACGGCTGGAGCTGGCGGGCAAGCTGCTGTTCCCGGTCGGCGCCCGCGCCGGCACCCGGACGGAGCTCACCGTCCGCTGCGAGCCGGGCGGTGAGCACGGCACGGCCCTGGCCGTCGTCACCCGGCAGGGCCGGGAGCCGCGGCTGCTCTCCGTGCACAGCGCCAGGGTCGCCCCCGGGCAGTACGTCGTCACCGCCGAGCTGGTGCGGCCCGGCCGGGTGCGGTTCGCGGGGCTGCCCGGGCTCGCCGCCGACGGACGGACCTGGGACGACCTCCTCGCCGACGTGCCGGACCGGCTGCCGCCCAGGACCGGACCGGCCCACCTGATCTGCGCGGTCGAGGTGTGCGGCCCGGACGTCAAGGTCGAGGAGCGACTGGGTCGCGCGCGTCAGATGATCGCGTTCCTGTCGGGCGAGCCCGCGGAGGCGCCGCGCGTGTCCCTCGTCGCGTACGGCGCGCACTCCTTCGACCGGTCCGTACGGGACCGGCCCGTGGAGGTCGTCACCTGGCAGGCGACGGCGGAGGCGGCCCTGAAAGGGCTCGACGGCCTGGAGGAGCGGGGGGCCGTCACCCAGGGCTACCCGTACCACCCGCACGCCGCGCAGGTGGAGGACATGCTGGCGACGGTGGCGGCCCGGCTCAGCCGGAGCATGAGCCAGTCGTCACCGGGCCGGCACGTGCTGCTCACCATCGGCGACCGCCGCCCGCATCCGGGACGGGCGGACCGGTCCGGCGTCCTGCCCTGCCCGCAGCGGCACGACTGGCGGTCGCTGCTCGCGTACCTGGAGCACCTGCCCGGGGTCGCGTTCGGCGCGATCTGCGACCAGCCCGAGGACGGCCCGCCGCACCGGATCTGGCGCCATCTCGGCGCCCAGGCGCTGGCCCATCTCGACGCCCTCGACCTCCAGGGACTGGCCGCCGGCCTCGGGCTCGCCGTGCCCGCCGCCGTCCACGTCCCGTTTCCCCTGCTCGACGAGACGGAGTGAACACCGGCATGCAGCCCGATCCGAAGCCGGGGCGGCCCGCCCACGACATCGCCATGTGGGGCGCGCCCGGCAGCGGCAAGACGACGCTGCTGGCCGCCCTGGACATCGCCCTGATGCGCAAGGACGACGACTGGAGGATCGTCGGCTCGGACCCCGCGTCGTCCGAGTTCCTGATCGAGCGGACGAACGCGCTGTCCACCGGCAAGGTCTTCCCCGAGGCGAGCCAGGGCCTGGAGCACTACCACTGGACGTTGTACGGCCCCGGCGAGCGGCACAGGCGGCGGTGGTGGCGCAGGCCGGGCAAGCCGGAGCCGTTCGAGGTCGGCGTCGGCATGATCGACGCGCCCGGCGGCCTCTTCAGCGCGGGTCCCCGGCGGCTCGACTACGGCCCCGACGTGCTGGACGACCTGCGCGAGCGGATGCTGAACGACCTGGTGAAGAGCCTCGGCATCGTCTTCCTCTTCGACCCGATCCGCGAGTTCGAACGCGGCGACGCCTTCGACCACCTGCATCCGCCGCTCAAGCGGCTCACCGAGCGGATGCGCGACCTCGGCCGGCTCACCGGTGGCCGGCTCCCCCACCACGTCGCCGTGTGCGTCACGAAGTTCGACGACCCGCGCGTGCTGGAGACGGCCGAGAAGATGCACCTGCTCGCCTCCGAGCCCGACGACCCGTACGGCTTCCCCCGCGTGTCCCACGACGACGCCCGGGACCTGTTCCGGCAGTTGTGCGACCTCTCGGCGAACGGCAACGCCGACATGGTCCTCAACGCGCTCGGCCGCTACTTCCACCCCGACCGGGTGCGGTTCTTCGTCACCTCGTCGATCGGCTTCTACGTCCATCCGCAGACGAAGGCGTTCGACTGGCACGACTACCAGAACCTGCTTCCCGAGGACGACGACCTGCGCATCCGAGGGCCGATCCACCCGATCAACGTGGTGGAGCCCATGCTGTGGCTCGGGCGGCGGCTCGCCGCCGAGAAGGAGAGCCCGCGGTGAACGGGGACGGCGCGCCGAGGATCGGCTTCGAGTGGGCCCTCGAAGGCAAGGAGCACGGCAGCTACGACGAGTACGGCCTGCTGCAGTGGAGCAACGAACGGCTCGCCGGCGTCTTCGACGAGCTCAGGGCGCGGTACGCCGCCGGCACGCCCTCCGAGCTGCCCCAGGTGACGATCGCGCCCGCGGCGACCAAGGACAACGACGAGGTCTCCCACAATGTGGTGCTGGCGATCCACACCTGGTCGGACCACCGTGACTTCGCGGGCCGCAAGGTCGCCTACACCCGGTGGTTCTACGTTCCGTACCACCAGCTCCAGGGCCACCCGGTGTCGTACCGGGCCCTGTACGCGGCCCTCGGCGCGCTCCCGCCGGCTCCGGAGCCGCCGCTGACCGTGGCCGTGCCGGCGCTCGACCCGCGCGACGTCATGCCGGGATCGGACGCGCTGGCGGCCGCCGCGCTGCTGGCCTCCGGGCAGCAGGTCTGCCTCGTCGGCGCGGACGGCGTCCCGATGGCCGAGCGGCTGCGCTTCGTCGACACGGTGATGGCGCTGCTGCCGTACGGCCTGCGGACGAGGTTCAGCGCGGCGACCTGGACCAGCAGCACCACGAAACACCGGATCAAGCTCTCCTTCGCCCGCTACGCCCCGGAGGGCATCCAGGCCGTCCAATGGGGCCAGGGCGCGGACATCCCCCTCGACAAGCACTCGGCGACGTACCACCGCATATTGCGCAAACGCGACGTGGACTACCCCGACCTGATCGGGTGGCTCGCCGGACAGACCGAACCCCTGTCGTTCAACGACGCCGACCGCTCCCGGGTCTTCGAGCTGCTCCGCCAGTCGGCCTTCCAGTCACCTCCCGCGCGACCGGATCCGGTCCCCGCACCGCCGCCCGCCGCGAGCGGCGACCACGGGGTGGTGGAGGTGGCTCACCGGGGCCCCACGGTCGCCGCGCTCGCGCGCGCGCTCGCCGGCGCCTCCGCGGACCCTCATCCAGCCCTGGACGCGCTCCTGGCGGTCCTGTGGACCCAGTCCGACAGATCGGCCCTGGCGGACGCCCTCTACACGTACAACTGCTTCCAGCATGTGATCGAGCCCCAGGAGGACCGGGACCACCTGTACGAGCGGTTGGTCTCGGCGGCCTTCCAGCCGGACGAGGAATGGATGTGGGCGAGCAAGCGCGGCGCCCTGCTGGCCGCCGAGGACACGCCGGACCCCGTGCGGCGCCGGTTGAAGGCTCTGGCCGGGCCGCGGTGGCGGCGGTTCGGCACCTGGGACCGGCGGTACCGGCTGGCCTGCACCATCGGTGTCCTGGTGGTCGCCGTCGCCTTCGCCGGCGCCGGAGCCCTGCAGCTTCTACGTGGCGACGACCCCCCGGCCCAGCAGGCTCTTCCGCCGCAGCCGCCGCATCAACAGGTCGTCCTCGTGAAGGACAGCGCGGAGCAGCCGTACGTCACGGAGGTTGTCAAGGAGGCGCTCCGGCGCGCCGGGTACCAACCGGACGACCAGGTGCAGGGCGCTCCCTCGGTGCTGATCGGCTACGACCCCGACATCCGCGGCGAACTGGCCGTGAATGGCCTGACTCCCGTGGGTGACTTCCCCACCCAGGACATCCTGATCGTACGGGACGACCAGGAGGGCTTTCCCGGGCAGATTCTCGTCGGCGAGGGATTCGGCCAGGACGTGGAGGATCAAATCCTCAAACATCACAAGGGGCTGCTTATCATCCGTAAACCGTACGACGAGCTGAAAAACCAGCTTATCGACGGAAAAGTGGAAGCCGCCATCGTCCCCGGTGACGTCAAGGCGGATGGCTACACCCCTTCGGAGGCTCTCGACGACCTGCTTCCAGAACGGAGAATCGTCGTCGGGGCCGGCTCCGCACTCAAGCCGGCCCTGGAGCCGGCGATGGACCGCCTGAACAAGGAGGGCGTCAAGTCCTCCGATGACCCTCAGGCCGATGCGAAGGCGTTCGTCGACCTGATCTATTCACACGCTCCCGCGCTCGCCTCCTCCGCGAAACCCGTGAGCGAGCCGGTGGGAAACTCAGGGGACGTCATCCTGATCACCACTGTCGTCGCCGCCGTCACCGGACTGGCGGGGGCGCTTCTCCTCGTTCGGAGGCCCTCCCGGTTCAAGGGGTCGCCGACCGGGCGGCATCGGGCGTGAGCGGTGTTCCGGCCACGCTCGGCACCGCCTTGGCGGTCTTCGCGGGCACCAACGTCGACGACGTGGTCATCCTGACCGTGCTGTTCCTGTCGGCCCGCGCCCAGGGCCGGCCCCGTCCCTGGCAGATCGTGACGGGGCAGTACGCCGGGATCGCGGCGCTCGTCGCCGTGTCGGGCGTCGCCGCCCTCGGCCTCGCCGTCGTGCCGGACCAGTGGGTGGGGCTGCTCGGCCTGGTCCCGCTCGCCCTCGGCGTACGCGGCCTGGTCGCGGCGGTGCGGTCGTCCGGCGGGGACGACGACCCCGCGCCCGCGGTGGCCACGGGGGTCCTCTCCGTCGCGGGCGTCACCGTCGCCAACGGCGCGGACAACGTCTCCGTCTACACTCCCCTGTTCCGCTCCATCGGTCCTGCGGCCACCCTGCTCACCATCGCCGTCTTCGCCGTCCTGGTCGCGGTCTGGTGCGCGGCGGCGTCCTGGCTGGGCTCCCACAAGAAGATCATCGAGTTCGCCGAACGATTCGGGCACTGGCTCGTCCCGATCGTGTTCATCGTGATAGGCGCGCTGATCGTGCTCGATTCCGGCGTAATCGGCCGTCTGACCGATTTCCACTAATTCAAAGGGAATTGGAGCACGCCAAGGCCGTCTATAGAAGCATTAAAAAGCGCGAAATGGAACGATCTAGCCTGGCAAACGATCCGAAGTTAGACTCCCTGACAGGTTCGGCCGCCCGCCCTCGGTGGCCGTTCGCTCGTCGCCCATGGGGAGGGCCGTGCCCCTCCGCCCAGTGGGCGGCGGCGCGATCCTCCATGCCTTCGGGCGCCTCCGGGCGCCGGCGCGGGTCCTTGGGTGACGAGGCCTCACAGGTCCCCATGGAGGTGTCGTGTCGAGGAAGCCCCCGTCCGCCCTATTACGCAGGACGGCGTTACGCACGACGGCGCTCGTCGCCGGTCTTGCCCTCATACCAGCGATGGCCCCGGCGGGTTCCGCCGCCGCGGACCCGAGCCCGAGCCCGACCCCCTCGCGGTCCTGGACCGCCACGGCGCTGACGGACGCCGAGCACGTCCAGGGCGCCAAGTCGCCCTCCGGAAAGCTCGCGAAGAGCGACCCCGAGCTGCTCAGATCACAGTCGGCGGAGCCGACGACCGTCGTGGTCAAGCTCGACTACGACTCGCTGGCGGCCTACAAGGGCGGCCTGCCGGGGCTCCCCGGCACGAGCCCGTCCGTCACCGGCAAGGCGCTGAACGTCAAGAGCGGCGACGCGGCGAAATACCAGAAGCACATCGAGAACGTCGAGAACTCCTTCCTCGGCGAGCTCGGCAGGAAGATCCCCGGCGTCCGGGTGGGACAGAAGCTCCGCACGGTGTACGGCGGCGTCGCCCTCACGCTGCCCGCGAACAAGGCCGCCGACCTGCTCAGGCTGCCCGGTGTGGCGGCCGTGCAGAAGGACAGGGTGGAGCAGCCGCTCACCGACTCCAGCGCGGAGTTCATCGGCGCGCCGACCGTCTACAACCAGCTCGGCGGGATGAAGTCGTCGGGCAAGGGCGTCATCGTCGGCATTCTGGACACCGGCGCGTGGCCGGAGCACCCGTCGTTCGCGGACCCCGGCACGCTGCCCGCTCCCCCGCCCAAGGCCGACGGCACGCCGCGCACCTGCAACTTCGGCGACAACCCGCTGACCCCGGCCGCCGACCCCTTCACGTGCAACCGCAAGCTGATCTCCGGCCAGCCGTTCCTCGCGACGTACAACGCGATCGTGGGCGGGGAGGTGTACCCGGACAGCGCCCGTGACAGCGGCGGCCACGGGACGCACACCGCCACCACCTCGGCGGGCGGGCCGGTCGACCACGCCAACCCGCTCGGCATCGACCGCGGCGCGATCCACGGCATCGCGCCGGCCGCGCACGTCGCGGTCTACAAGGTCTGCGGCGAGCAGGGCTGCTACCAGTCCGACTCGGTGGCCGCGGTGGCGCAGGCCATCGCCGATGGCGTACGGGTCATCAACTTCTCGATCGGCGGCGGCGCCGACCCCTACAGCGACGCGGTCGAGCTCGCGTTCCTGGACGCGTACGCCGCGGGCGTGTTCGTGTCGGCCTCGGCGGGCAACTCCGGGCCGGGCGCCGCCACGACGGACCACCGCGGCCCGTGGGTGACCACCGTGGCGGCCTCGACGCAGAGCCGCACCTTCCAGTCGACGATCACGCTGACCGGCGGGCCGTCGATCAAGGGCGCGTCGATCACGGCGGGCGTCTCCTCACCGCTGCCCGTGGTGCTCGCCTCGGCCCCGCCGTACAGCGACCCGCTGTGTCTCAACCCGGCGCCTCCGGGGCTGTTCTCCGGCAAGATCGTCGCCTGCCAGCGCGGCCCGAACCGGGTGCTCAAGGGCTTCTCGGTGAAGCAGGGCGGCGCCGCCGGCATGATCCTGTACAACGCCACGCCGCAGGACGTCATGACCGACAACCACTGGCTGCCGACGGTGCACATCGACAAGCCGGAGACCGACGTCCTGCTGAGCTGGCTGAGCTCCCACCCCGGCGCGACGGCGACCTTCACCCAGGGGACGAAGGCCACCTGGCAGGGCGACGTGATGACGTCGTTCTCCTCGCGCGGCCCCGGCGGCGACTTCCTCAAGCCGGACGTCACCGCGCCCGGCCTGCACATCCTGGCGGGCATGACCCCGACCCCCGACTCGCCGCTGGAAGGTCCCGCGGGCAACCTGTACCAGGTCATCGCCGGGACCTCGATGTCGTCGCCGCACGTCGCGGGCGCCGGCGCGCTCCTGTTCGCGCTGCACCCGGACTGGAGTCCGGGCCAGGTCAAGTCGGCCCTGGAGACCACCGCGACGACGAAGGTCACCAAGGAGGACCGGACCACCCAGGCCGATCCGTTCGACTACGGCGGCGGGCGCATCGACCTGAGCAAGGCGGGCGACACGGGCCTGACCCTGGACGAGACCGCGGTGAACTACGCCGCCTCGGCCACCGACCCGCTGAACCGGATCGACCTCAACCTGCCGTCGGTGAACGCGCCCGTCATGCCGGGCGTGATCAGCGCGAAGCGTACGTTCGTCAACGCGACCACCAAGACGCTCACGTACACCGCGCTGGGCACCACCGTCAGCGGGGCGAGCATCACCGTGCTGCCGCCGCTGTTCACGGTGAAGCCGGGCAAGAGCCAGAAGGTCACCATCCTGATCGCCGCACCGGACCTGCCCGAGGGGCAGTACTTCGGCCAGGTGAACCTCAAGCAGGTCGGCGGCGCCCGGGAGCAGCACCTGCCGGTGGCCTTCTACCGGCGCGAGGGCGCGGTCCCGATCGACCAGACCTGCACGCCGAGCGCCATCGCCAGGAACACCGGGCAGTCCACCTGCACCGTCTCGGTGCAGAACACCACCCTGGAGGACACCGACGTCACCGCGCTCAGCACGCTGGACGCCAAGCTGCGGCTCACCGGCGTCACCGGCGCGACCCAGGTCGGCAGCCAGATCGTGACGACCAAGAAGACGCTGGCGGGGAGGCAGCCGGACAAGCCGGTCATCGCCCCGGGCGAGAGCCCGGCCGGTTACCTGCCGCTCTCGGCCTTCGGCATCACCCCGACGCCCATCGGCGACGAGGAGGCGCTGAACTTCACCGTCCCGGCGTTCACCTACGCGGGCCGTACGTTCACCAGGATCGGCATCGTCTCCAACGGCTACACGGTCGCGGGCGGCACGAACGGCTCGGCGGACATCCAGTTCGACCCGCAGACGCTCCCCGACGCCACTCCGCCGAACGGCGTGCTCGCGCCGTACTGGACGGACCTGAACGGCGAGGGGACGCCCGGCGTCTACGTCGCCACGCTGAGCGACGGGGTGAACAGGTGGCTGGTCATCGAGTGGAGAGTCAACCTTTACGGCACGAACAGCCTGAAGACCTTCCAGCAGTGGATCGGGCTCAACGGCGCCGAGGACATCTCGTACACCTACGACCCGGGCAACCTGCCCGGTGATCCGGGCGCGGCCTACGGCCTGACCGTCGGCGCCGAGAACGTCGAGGGCACCGCCGGCACCCAGATCAGCGGCCCGCCGACGCAGGACTACCGCGTCACCAGCACGCCGGGCGCCCCCGGCGGCACGCTGAACTACTCCTTCACCGTGAAGGGCGTGTCCCCGGGCACCGGCACGGTCACGACCGCCACCTCCACCCCCCAGGTGAAGGGCATCACGGTCGAGGTCGACAAGATCACCGTTCAGTAGGTCCTCCCTGAGGGGCCCGGCGGACGCGCCACGTCCGCCGGGCTCTCGCCGTCCGACCCGACGGTCCAGCGGTCCGCAACCGCCGTACGAGTGGACGCCAAGTCCCGGTATCAGTGGGCGCCAAGAGGCGGCTGACACGCTCCTCCCATGCACCGCACAGGAGGAAACGTGAGAAGAACGCTCAGGACCCTGCTCGCCACGGCAGCGCTCGCCACCGCCGCGATCGGCGTCAACGTGGCGCCGGCCCACGCCGGCTGGGCCGGGATCACCCTGTACGAGGACTCCGGCTACAAGGGTTACCCCCACGCCTACACCACCAGCCGCGTGGCACTGTACGGGTGGTGGGAGAACGACGTGGCCAGCTCCGTGAAGAACAGCGACGTCTTCGCCTGGGTCCTGTACGACGACCGCGACTACCAGGACCGGCATTTCTGCATCAGGCCGGGAGAGTGGGTCGAGACCCTCGGGTCGTCGCCGTGGAAGTTCAACGACAAGATCTCGTCCCTCAAGCGGCTGACGACCTCGAGCTGCGCCGGATACGTCCCCTTCTACAACGTCGCCTGACGGCTCAGCACGGAGGACGGAAGGGCAGGTCGGCGGGGAGGTAGACGGCCCACTCGGCGGGGGTGACGGGCGGGTGGGCGAGGGCGCAGATCCTCCGGGCCGCGTGTCCGGCGTCGACGTCCCACAGGCGTACGGTCGTGTCCTCTCCGCCGGTGGCGACGACGCGGCCGCCGGGGACGTAGACGAGAGTCTGGACCCGGCCGTCGTGGCCGGTGAGCGTGGCGACGACCCGGGCCTCTCGCCGGTCGGCCAGATCCCACAGCCGTACGCTGCCGTCCAGGCTGCCGGTGGCGAGGGTGCGGCCGTCCGGGCTGAAGGCGGCCCCCGTGACGGCGTCGGCGTGACCGGTGAGCGTGCCCACGGCCCGGGCGTCACCCGGGCCGGTCAGATCCCACAACCGCACACTGCCGTCCAGGCCGGCGCTGGCGAGGGTACGGCCGTCCGGGGAGACGGCGAGACGGGTGACGGCGCCGGTGTGTCCTCTCAGAGTCACCGGGTCGTGTGGGCCGCCCGGGCCGGCGACCGGCCACAGCCGGATGACGGCGTCGGCGCCCGCGCCGGCGAGGAGCAGGCCGTCCGGGCCGCCTCGCACGAAGGTGATCGTGTCGACGGAGCCGCCGCTGCCGCCGAGCGTGGTGAGGTGGGCCGGGCGGCGCGGGTCGGAGACCCGCCACAGGTCGATCGTGCCGTCGGCACTCGCGCCGGCCAGCAGGTCGCCGCCGGGCCCGAAGGCGACCGAGGTCACGTTGGCCTCGTGGCGGCTCAGCAGGGCGAGGCTCAGCGGGCGGCCCGGGTCGGACAGGTCCCACAGGCGGATCGTGCGGTCCTGCCCTCCGGTCGCGAGCCGTCGCCCTCCGGGGTGGAAGGCGGCCGCCGTGATGTTGTCGGAGTGGCCGGTCAGCGTGGCGAGCGGCGCGGGCCCGCCCGGGGCGGAGAGGTCCCAGACGCGGGCGGTGCGATAGCTGCCGGCCACGAGAAGGCGGCCGTCGGGGCTCGCGGCGAGTGACTGGACGGGGCTGCTGTGCCCGCTCAGCACGGAGGTCCGCATGTCCCACAGCCGTACGGTGGTGTCCTTGCCCGCGGTGGCCAGGCTCCGGCCGTCGGGGCTGAACGCCACCGAGTAGACGACGTCGGCGTGGCCGCTGAGGACGAGGGGTTCGCTAGGGAACGCGGGATCGGTCACGTCCCACACGCGGGCGGTGCGGTCGTAGCTGCCGGAGGCCAGGGTCCGTCCGCCGGGGGCGAAGGCCAGGGAGACGATGCCGTTCTGGTGTCCGGTCAGCACCCCGAGCGGCCGTGGCCGGTCAGGGCGGCGCAGGTCCCACAGCCGTACGGTGTTGTCGAACCCGCCCGTGGCGAGGACGCGCCCGTCGGAGGTGAACGCGGCGCACAGGACGCGGTCGGTGTGCCCTCTCAGGCCGGGCAGGGCGCGCGGATGCCGGGGATCGCCGACGTCCCAGACCCGTACGACCGCGTCGGCCGCGGTGGTGACCAGGACGTCTCCGTCCGGTGAGAAGACCGCCGAGGTGAGCCCTTCGGAGTAGCCGGTGAGCGTGGTGATCCGTACCGCCCGGCCCGGGTCGGACACGTCCCACAACCCGACCGTGCGGTCGTAGCTCGCCGTCGCCAGCAGGCGGCCCCGTGGGTCGAAGGCCACCGTACGCACCGCGTCGGTGTGTCCTTCGAGCACGGCGAGGGGGCGCGGCCGGCGGACGTCGGCCACGTCCCAGAGCCGCGCGGTGCGATCGGCCCCGGAGGTGGCCAGGACCCGCCCGTCGGGCCGGAACGCGGCCGACATCACCTCGCCGGAGCCGCCGATGACGGAGAGGGCCGCGGGACGGTGCGGGTCGGAGACGTTCCACAGGCGTACGGCGCGGTCGAGGCCCGCCGTGGCGAGGGTGCGGCCGTCGGGGGTGAAGGCCGTGGCGTACGCCGGGGCTCGGTGCGCGGTCAGCCGGGTCGCGTACGGCACGGCCGGCGCCGACAGGACGCTGCCACGCGCCTCCGGGGTGTCGGCCAGGCGGTAGGCGGCCAGGCCCAGCTGTGCGGACAGCGCGGGGTTGGTCCCGCGCAGGGCGATGGCGTCACCCGCGAGCCTGCGGGAGAGGGCCTGGTCGCGCTGGCGGACGGCGGTGCGCTGGGCCTGCGACGCGGTGACGGCGGCGACGGCGGCGACGACCACCAGCGCCACCAGGGCGGCGATGGTCTGGTAGAGGCGGCGGGTGCGGCGGCGCACCTGGCGGCCCGATGCCCGCAGGAAGTCGGCCATGGTCGGCGTCACGTCGGAGGGATGCCGCTGCGCCCACTCCTGCGCGGCGAGCAGCCGCGCGCCCCGGTACAGCGCGTCGGGATCGCTCCGCTCGTGCCGCCAGGCCTGGGCGTCGGCGGCGAACCGGCGGCCGAGCAGCAGAGCGGCGCGGTCGGCGGCCAGCCAGTCGGCGAGCAGGGGCCAGGCGGACAGCAGGGCCTCGTGCGTGATCTCCACGGTGTCGTGGTCCAGGGTGAGCAGGCGCTGGTCGGCGAACCGGTGCAGCACCTCGGTCATGGCGGGCCCGGCGGACGGCAGATCGGCCGAGGAGACCCTGCGGCGGGTGTCGGCGGCGTCGGCGGAGACGTGCACGAGATGCAGGAACAGCCGTCGCGCCAGTTCACGCCGCTCGAGGGGAAGCTCCTCGTAAATCTCGGTGGCGCTGGCGGCCACGGCGCCCTCGATGCCACCCGCCTCCTGGTAACCGGCCACGGTCAGGCCGTGGCCCTGGTCGTTCAGCCAGGTGGCGTAGAGCGCGTGCGACAGCAGCGGCAGGACCCCGGCGTCGTGGGCCCGGCCGGCTTCGCGGAGCAGCAGTTCGACCAGGGCGTCCTCGATGGCAAGGCCGGCCTTGCGCGCCGGTTCCACGATGGCGTCGCGCAGTTCGTCCCTGGTCATGGGACCGACGGCCACCTGACCGTGTTGCGCGACGGCCGCCAGATCCGGAAACCGGAGCAGGTGGCCGTAGAAGTCGGCGCGCAGGCCGATCACCACAATGGTGCCGTCGGCCGCGGCCCGCACCAGCGCGTCCACGAACGCCGCCTGCTCCGGCTCCCGGGAGGTCGGCTCGCGGGAGGTCGGCTCGCGGGAGGTCGTGAAGATCTCCTCGAACTGGTCGACGATGAGAACCTCACCCGGCTGGGCGGCGATGACGGGACGCGAGGCCGGCGTGCAGACGGTGACCGCACGTCCCCGCTCGCGCAGCGCCGCGGCCAGCCCGGCCCGCAGCAGCGACGACTTGCCCGCGCCGGAGGCCCCGACCACCAGCCGCAGCACGCCGCCGTCCGGTCCGGAACCGTCCAGTTGGGTGACCGCGCGCAGGAGGCGCTCGGTCAGGGCGTCCCGGCCGAAGAACCACGCGGCGTGCTCGGCCTCGAAGCCCGCCAGCCCTCGGTACGGCTCGACGCCTTCCCGCCTGCGCGACCGTCCCCGCCGTACGCGCTGCCAGGCGTCCACCCAGGCGGTGACCTCGGCCGCGCCGCAGACCGTCACCACCCGCTCGAACAGCGGCCGCAGAGCCAGTGAGGGCAGGCCGCGACCGGCGAACCAGTCGCCGATGGTGCTGTGCGCTCCGGGGCTGCCCGCCCGCGCCGCGACCTGCCGTACGGTCAGCCCGGCCCGCTCGCGGAGCATGGTGAGTTCCCTGGCGAAGCCCTCCCGGTCACGGATCCGGCCCGGGTCCGGTCCCGCCGCGTCCTGAGCCACCGCCGCGCCTCCTTAGGGAAACGGTCTCCTTATGTAGTCCGTCGCGCGGCTTCGAGGGTTACCGGCTTGTACGGGCTTGTACGGATCAGGCCGGACACCTTCCAGGGCCGCCGGCTCTCGCCTGATAGTCGGGGCGTCCAATCGGAATGGAGGACGCTCATGACAGGCACGACCGGACAGCCGTCCCGCAGGGCGGTGCTGCGCATGGCGGCGAGCGCGCCGCTGCTCCTCGGCGCGAGCGCCGCGCTCGCCGTCGCGACGTCGGCCCCGGCGCTGGCCGCCCAGGCGGGGTGGCGCTGGTGCGAACGCTGCAGCGGCCTTTGGTACTCGCTGAACGGGACGCGGGGCACGTGCCCCGCGGGGAACGTCTTCGACGGCGGTCATCACAGCAACGGCAGCGGAAACTACATCCTGAAGACCGTCGAGGACGGCGGCCGGGGCCAGGGCAACTGGCGCTGGTGCGGCGCCTGCCAGGGGCTCTGGTACGGCGGCAACCCCACTCTCGGGTACTGCCCCAACCGGGGCGCCACGGGCCACACGCCGATCGGCCCCTACCCGACCGTCTCGTCGTACTACCTGATCGAGGACGTCGGCAACCGCGACTCCCCTGGCGGCCAGGAGCAGTGGCGCTGGTGCTACAAGTGCGCCGGCATGTTCTTCGACGGCAACACCCCCGGCGCCTCCGGCCGCTGCCCCAAGGACGGCCTCATCCACGCCGTCACCGGCGGCAGCTACGTCCTGCGACAGGTCCCGTGAAGGCGACACGGCACACCGGCGTCCTCGGCGCCCTGATGGCGTTTCTCCTGGTCGGCGCGCTGCTGGGGGCGCCCCCCGCTCAGGCGGTGGCCGGCCAGGGGTACGCGTACATGTGGATGAACTACGCGGCCGCGCCGCTCCAGACCACCTTCGCCCCGCGGCAGGAGTACAGCGCGAACTCGGCAGGCGGCCCGGCGGCGAACACGTTCGTCCGCACCGGCACCGGGGCGTACACCGTGACGATGCGCTACCTCGGCCTGGTGGGCGGAACCGTCCAGGTCACCGCGTACGGCGTGGACAGCACCAGGTGTGGTGTGGGCGGCTGGGCACCGGCGGGCGACGACCTGAAGGTCTACGTCTACTGCTTCAACCCGGCCGGGCAGCCCGCCAACAGCGCCTTCGACGTCAGCTTCACCAACCCGGGGTACAGCGCGGGGGCCCTCGGGTACGTGTGGTCCTACCAGACAGGCTATTCGGCGTACGCCTGGACGACGCTGACCGGCGCCTACCAGTTCAACTCCCTGGGCGGCGCCAACGCCGTCCTGGGCGGCTACACCCTGCGGTTCCCCGGACTGGCCAGCCAGGGCGGGCACGTGCAGGTCACCGCCTACGGCGGCTCCCCCAATCGGTGCAAGGTCGTCAACTGGTACCCGTCCGGCGGCGACGCCATGGTCGGTGTGACCTGTCACGACGCCGCGGGCGTCCCTACTCCGACGCTCTTCACCGCCACGTTCACCGACCGTTCGGGCCCGTTCGGCACCTCGCGGCACCGGGCGTACGTCTTCGCGAACCAGCCGACCAGCGCCTCCTACACGCCCGCCCTCGCCTACCAGCACAATTCGGCCGGGTACTCCAACACCGTGCAACGTCTCGGCGTCGGCGACTACGTGATCCGCATGCCGGGCATGCCGCTCGAGCACGGCATCGTCCACGTCACGGCTTACGGCTCCTCCCCCGACTACTGCAAGGTCTACAACTGGTATCCCGGGGACGGCGTCTACGTCCGATGCTTCACCACGGCCGGCTCCCCGGCCGACACCCAGTTCAATGCCGCCTTCAGTGAGTGAGACCCGCATTTCCCGCGGGGCGGTCCCGTCCACCCGGGGCCGCCCCGCTCGTGGCCGGTCACTCGCCGCGCTCGGTAGGGGCTCCCCATCCGCCTAGGGCTCCCTGTGTTCAAAACACGTCGGCAGCACCAGCCGCAGTAACGCGCCGCTTCGACACGGCACGGCTTCGGCCGTCCCGCCATGGGCCTCGGCGACCTGCCGGACGATGGCCAGGCCCAGTCCGGAGCCGGGGTGCGCGCGGGCCGCCGGCGATCGGTAGAAGCGGTCGAAGACGAATTCGAGGTCGCTGTCGGGGATCCCTGGGCCGGCGTCCGCGACCTCGAGGGTGCCCGCCGTGACGCTGATCCTCACCCGGCCGTCGGACGGGCTCCATTTCACGGCGTTGTCGACGAGGTTTGCGACGGCGCGTTCCAGGGCGTCGGGGTCCCCGTGGACGAGAGTGGGTGCGACGGCCAGCTCGAATTCGATCTGTGGCGCCCGGCGCGCCGCGCGGCCCGCGACGCGCTCGGCGACGAGGTCGAGGCGGACGTCTTCGGTGTGGTACGGCGCCTGGCCGTAGCGGGCCAGGTCGACCAGGTCGTTGACCAGTGTCGTGAGTTCGCCGGCCTGACCGAGCGCTTCGGCGGCGAGCAGCGGGGCCTGCGCGTCGGCCGGGTTCTCCGCCAGCAGTTCAAGGTTCACCGTCAGGCTCGTCAGCGGTGTGCGCAGTTCGTGCGAGGCGTCGGCCACCAGACGGCGCTGGGCGCCGACCGACTCGTCCAGGGCGGCGGTCATCGCCGCGAACGCGGCGCCGAGCCGGCCGATCTCATCCCGGCTGTCCGCAGGAATCGCTATGGACAGGTCGCCGGTCCTACGGATCAGTTCGACCGTCTCGGTGAGCTGGTGCACCGGGCGGAGGACGCGGCGTGCCGCCAGGCGTGAGGCCAGCGCCGCGAGAAGTCCGGCGGCCACCGTCGAGCCGGCGAGCAGCCAGGCGAGCTCGCGTAGCGTGGGTGCGGGATCGGACTCCGGGATGGCCGTGCGCACGAGCGTCCCCGGTGAGTCGGGCAACTGGGCGGTGTAGACGCGGTAGACGACGCCGTTGTAGACCGCGTCACGGAAGTAGGCGCCCTCGATGCCGTCCGCGACGGCGACGTCGCGAGCGGTGATGTCGACGAACTCCGTCGACGGCCCGATCCGGACAGGCTCCGGCACGATCTGCAGCTGGGTGCTCCCGATCCCCAGCGGAACAGTCGGGAAGCCCGGCTCCCCGTTGACGTCCCTGAACTTGGCCTTGATCGCCGCGGCCACGTTCGGCGCCTGGCCGGCGGCCACGACCAGCGTGTTGTCGATCTGGCCACGGAGGTTGGCGTTCACCGCCGGATACAGGACCACCGACACGAGCACCAGGGCGCCCGCGACCACGGAACCGCCGGCGATGGCCAGCCGGGTGCGCAGGTTCACGGCTCCTCGCGCAGGACATACCCAAGGCCGCGCACCGTCTGGATCAATCTGCTGCCGCCGTCCGATTCGAGTTTGCTTCGCAGGTAGCTGACGTAGACCCACAGTGCGTTCGACTCCGGGCCGAAGTCGTAACCCCAGACGGACTCGAAGATCTGGGTCCGGCTCAGCACCCGGCCGGGATTGCGCAGGAACAGCTCCAGCAGGGACAGCTCCGTCTTGGTCAGGTCCAGGCGCCGGCCGGCACGTTCGGCCCTGCAGCCGCTCACGTCCAGGTCGACGTCGGCGAAACGCAGCACCTCGGCCCTGGCGCCACTGCGCCGGAGCAGGGCTCTTAGCCGGGCCCGCAGCTCGTCCAGGGCGAACGGCTTGGCCAGGTAATCGTCGGCCCCCGCGTCGAGCCCGGCGACCCGGTCGATGACCAGATCCCGGGCCGTGAGCATCAGGATCGGAGTGTCGTGCCCGCCCGAACGCAGCATCCGGCACACCTCCAGCCCGTTCGGTTCGGGCATGAGGACGTCGAGAACCACCGCGTCCGGGCGGAACACGCCGTGCTCGGCGAGTGCGGACGCCCCGTCAGCGGCGGACGACACGTCGTAGCCGTCCCGGCGCAACGCGTGCTCCAAAGACCGCCGCACGGCCGGGTCGTCGTCCACCACAAGTATCCGCATGGTCGCCCATCCTCGCCGTCGATCCTGAAGCCGTGTGAGACGCGGTGGCCGTCAGCCCTTGCTCAGTGACCGCTTCAGATCGCTTAACGCGGCATCGAGCCGGTCGGAGCCGACCCCGAGCGAGGCGGCGATGTCACCGAAGGTCTTGGACGTGACATCGACTCTGCCCAACGTCACCAGAGTGGCCAGAGCGGCCTTGGCCTTGGCCTGGTCGACACCGAGCGCCGCGGCCAGAGACGCCGCCGCGGCGTCGGTGGTGAACGGCGAGTCCTGCCGGCCGTCCGGGGCCTTCTTGTCCATGCCGTCCAGCTTGTCCCGGTGGTCGTCGCCCGGCGCGGGCTCGGCGATCAACGGCCGCAGAGCCTCCTGGACCTGCGGAACCGGCAGCCCCAGGTTGGCCACCACCGCCGCGACGAAGGCCTCCGGTGTGGCACCGTCCGACTTGGCCAGCGACATCTTGGCCGCGACCAGCGCGGCGTCGAGCCGCTCGGGCGTCACTCCGAGCTTCTCCGCGATCGCGGCCAGATCGACATCCGCACCCGCTCTTGGCTTGTCTGACGAGTTCTCCCGGCCGTCGGGCGCCTTCTTGTCCACGCCGTCCAGCTTGCCCCGGTTGTCATCACCCGGCGCGGACTTGATGATCATCGGTCCCAGAGCCTCCTGGACCTGCGAGACCGGCAGCCCCAGCTTGGCCGCCACCGCCGCGACGAAAGCCTCCGGCGTGGCACCGGCCGAATTGGCCAGCGACATCTTCGCCGCGACCAACGCGGCGTCGAGCCTCTCGGGCGTCACTCCGAGCTTCTCCGCGATCGCGGCCAGATCGGCCGCCGCACCAGACCTGGACTTCCCGTCCACCTTGACCGTCGCGGAGTCGGACTTCGCAGCGCCGGGCGCCGGGGCCGGATCGGCCGCCGCGGCGGTACCTGTCGCGGCCAGCGTGAGGAGCGTGACCGTGGCCACGACCAGCCGTGTGCGTTTCATCATCGTGATGCCTTTCGTCCACTGAGCGCGCCGGTCGAGAACCGGCGCCGTGGAGACGACACAAACATCGCGGCCTCTGGCGTGGTTTCAGCCACCTTTAAAGGTTCCTTAGAACGGCGCATGTGGCCGGGACGACGTACAGCCTTCTCGGCGGCCCACCCCTGCCCGGGTCGTCCCTCTCCTGGCGACCGACCGCCGTCCCCCATCCGAATCGCCACACAGGGCTGCGCCGCGGGAAGACGACGCCGGGCCTGAGTTTCCGTAGGGTCTGTTCGTGCTCTTATGGATCAATGGCCCCTTCGGCGGCGGCAAGACGCAGACCGCGCACGAGATCCAGCGGAGGCTACCCGGCAGCGTCATCTGCGACCCCGAACACGTCGGCTTCGGCCTACGTCGGATGATGCCCCCGCTTCTGCGGGGAGATTTCCAAGACCTTCCGGCCTGGCGGCAAGGCGTGTACGAGGTGCTGGACCTGGCCCTCGCCAAGCAGGACGGCACGGTGATCGCACCGATGACGATCGTGGAGCCAACCTACTTCCAAGAGACCATCGGCCGGCTCAGGGAGCGCGGCCATGACGTCCGGCACTTCGCGCTACTAGCCGACCGCGAAACGGTACTGCGACGGCTACGTGAGCGCGCTTTCGGGCATGTTGTGCAGTTCGTCAGAGGAAAGGACGCCCCTTTGCGCAGGGAGAGCTTCGCCGTAGCGAAACTCGACCTCTGCCTAGAGCGCCTGCGCGAGGAGGAGTTCGCCGAGCATGTATGGACCGACCACCTCACGATCCCGCAGGTCGCCGACCGCATCGCCGCCTCGGCCGGACTGACCCTGAGCCCGAACACGGACAACGCACTACGAGGGCGCCTCCGCCGGGCCTGGACAGGGATCAAGCACATCCGGCTCGACTGACCGGCTGACTCGGCAGTGCGCGCCAGCGCGAGCAGGTCGAGCAGGACCTCAGTGATCCCGTTGTGCTCCGTATCGGACCTCAGCGCCGCACCAGCGCCAGCACGCTCAACCCGAACATGAGGACGCCAAGGGGGAGATGGACCGACGGTACGTGCGCGATGCCGAGCGCGACCTGAACGGAGGCGAGGACAAGGAAACCGGATGCGTGCCAGACGGGCCGGGGCGAGCCGCCGCCCGGCTTCCACGCCAGCACCGCCGCGAGCACGTACAGCAGCGACGCCCCGTACATCACGCGCGCTCCGACACTGTGCAGCGTCTCTCCGTAGGACGAGGTCAGCAGCAGTCCGGCCGAGACCGCCTGAAGGAAGATGGTCAGGGTCTGCACGGTGATCGCGATTCGCAGAAACGAGAAGCTGTTGTGTGCCGTCGCCTGAGTGGCCATGTCACGGTCCCCTGTTCCGCCCCTGGGGGCAGTAGATCGATACGGTCTCACCAGCCCGACGACGCGGGCCCGCGAAAGGTAAGGTGAGGAGCGGTCGGGAGCATGGGGATGGCTGGAACGAGCACCGATGAGATAGCCGGTGAGCGGCGTCAACTGATCAATGTCGCCTACCGGTTGCTCGGTTCACTGGCCGAGGCCGAGGACGCCGTACAGGAGGCCTACGCACGCTGGTACGCGCTGCCGCGAAGTCGGCGGGAGGAGATCGTGTCCCCTGGCGCCTGGCTCACGACGGTGACCGGCCGCATCTGCCTGGACGTGCTCGGCTCGGCGCGGGCCCGGCGTGAACGCTATGTCGGCGCGTGGCTGCCCGAGCCGCTGCCCGACCGCGCCGAGTGGGACCACGGCCACGGCACCGACCCCGCCGACCAGATGGTCCTGGACGAATCGGTGGCCATGGCCTTCCTCGTCGTCCTGGAGTCGATGACGCCCGCCGAGCGGGTGGCGTTCGTCCTGCACGACGTCTTCCGTTACCCCTTCACCGAGATCGCCGGCGTCCTCGGCCGGACCCCTGCGGCGTGCAAGCAGCTGGCGGCCTCCGCCCGGCGGCGGGTGGGCGTCGCGCACGCGCCGGTGACGGCGGCCGGGCAGGCCGACACGGTGCGGCACGTCAAACAGGCATGGGAGACAAAGAACATCGCGGCCCTCGTCGACCTCCTCGACCCGGCCGCCGTGATGATCGCGGACGGCGGCGGCATGGTCGGTACGGTCCTGCACCCGATCGAAGGCGGCGCGCGCATCGCCCAATACATGGTCGCCATCGCCGACAAGGCTCCGGGGCTCGAACTCCTGGAGCGGTCGGTCAACGGTGTGCCGGGCCTGGTGGCCCAGTATGCCGGCGTCGTCACGACCATAGCCTCGTTCGATGTCGCCGACGGCCGCGTCACCCGGATCTGGGCGGTCCGCAATCCGGAGAAGCTGAGCCCGTGGGCGCAAGAAGGCTGACTTTACCCCGCTCGAAGCATCTATAAGGAAGATCGACAGCTTGTACGGCGATTCGCCGCGGTCGCAGTCAGACAGTCCCCCAACTGCTCGGCCAGCCGCTCCAGGCCACCCTTGATGAGCTGCCCACACTCGTCGTCGCCAAGCGCACCGATCCCGGCTCGGGCCTGCAGGAGGTGCTCACGGGCGCGACCGAGATCGCCCAGCTTGCGATACCACTCGCTCGGGCAGGAAGGCGAGGCCATGCGCCGGATCCTGCAGGCCACGAAGCGCTGAACACTTAGCCGCGTATTGGCCGCGACGAGCCGTAGAGCGTCGTTGCCAGCCGTGGACAGCCGGACACACAGCAAGAGGCCCGCCACCGTGTTCGTGCTGGTGACGGGCCTCTTTTGGCTGGTGTGGCAGGTGCAAGGTTCGAACTTGCGTAGGCTGAGCCGACGGTTTTACAGCGCGTGACCATTCCAGGTCCCGCAATGCTCGTGACCTGCGCCGGAGCCCGCTCGCTGCCCCGTGGTCGGCAAGATCATTGCACGCATATTGCACGGCGGCCGTGAAGCCTCGGACGTAGGCTGATAGCGCCGTCGTGGGCAAAGGCGAATGGGAAAGATCGTATTAGCGCTCGCGCTAACTCCCAGCAACGGGATGAGCCGGTTCGAGTCCGGTAGCTCCGCGGCGGCTTCTCTCGCGTGCGGGCCGCACGCTCGTCCCCCTTCAGCGCATCCCGTATGCCGTCGACCCGCTGCGGAGCAGCAGCAGGCCGGCGACAGAGGGGCAAGCCCGTCTTCGCGTGTACGTAAGCCGCCGCCGTTCCTCGGTCATTGGACGCCAAGGGTCACAGACGGGCTTGAGCCGTAGGAGCTGGTCTGCTGGGCTTGCCCGGGTCGATGGCAGGAGGGATGCGCGGCCTCTACATCAGCCACCTATGGTCCGGGCTCTCCAGCTCGACGGCATCCCGGAGCCAGAGGCCCCCGCCGGAGGCGGGTTCTGTAGGATTATGGCGCGCTTATCAGGGTCCATGCTCCTACCCATAGCTGTTTCGTTCGGGTCGAAGGGCGTTACTGCGCCGCCCGCTTCACACATCCGTGCGAACTGCGCCTTCCTCAAGGGGTGTAGTTCGTCATGCCTGGAGTGGTTTCCTGGCTCGTCAGTAGCGGCGCGGTCGTCGGCGTTGGGTTCCTGGTCGTGTGGCTCGTCCTCGGGATGTACGCCATCCGCAGGGCCAAGCCCGAGGACATCCCGGCCGTCATCCGTGCGCTCTCCCGATGGGGCCGCAAGTAGCATCTAGCGGCGGCCTGAGCTGCCGGCGGCCGGGACCGGCCCCCAGGCCGCACGCCCGGCCGCCGAGCGGGCGCAGGGCCGCGAGGCGGCGCGGAGCGCCGCCCTTGATTCCTACAAGATTAATTCGGCAGATTACCTAGTGGAGTGGCAATGGAGACGGTCACGTTTCGCGTAGCGAGCTGAAGAGTTCACGTATCGCGGTAGTTACACTCTTGTCAACTTTCGGAAGCGCCTCAGGTGGTGGCGGAATGTCTTTCGCGGCTTCTCGTTCAGCCCGACGCAAAGCGTTCTTCGCGGACATGACATCGTCCGTTTCTCCGTACATGTTCTCTAGCCGATTAATCACCGTCCGGACATCATGCAGGTCACGGGTAGTGAATTTACCGTGCAATAGAAATAGGTCTAGCCAGACGCGGGCATCTCGTTCGAAAGCCTCCTCAATCGTTTCGTGGACCTCCTCGGGCACAATCTCCCCTAGTGCAATAAGCCACGATTGGGCGTATTCAATATTTTCTCTAGTGCCGAGATCCGCAAGAAGCCACTCAATTGCCTCCTCTAGGACTCTCTCGGCATGTTGAGATATCTCTGGAATCGGGGATTTCCAAATCGTACGTACCGCCTCTACTAAATGCGCAGGATCATAGATAGCGCTGTAGAGCTCAATGGTTGACAGTCGCTCGATAGCGAACCGCAATAGATTACTGCTATCTATCTCTTCGAGAACTTGCAGAAGGAAACTAAGCCTGTGGACCATGTCGGCCTCATGGCTGATTATGAAGCCATCGGTTGAACGATAAGTGGCTAGTCCGATAGCGGGGCTATCATATGTGCGCACAATAGCCTCGGACAGCACGCCTACTGCTGCCTTGAGATGGCTTCGTATCGTCTCCCCGTTTGTCCCGTGAGCCATCGTCCAAATTGAGACTATCTGCTCAAAGAAGGGCGCCGCTCGGAGGATCTTCTCTACCGTGTCCGCGTGTTCAGAGATGAATTCTTTCATGTAATCTCGAATTGATGGGTTATGGAACTCGATGCGTGGTCCACGGTGGTGTTGTGGGTGCGAGGGTGGAGTCGGAGTTACTTTGAGCATTGTGGACTCGAGAACCGAAAGTGAGCGTCTGAGGGAGCGGTTGTCCAAGGGTGCGCCGACATAGGCGGAGAGAGCCTTGTGGAGATCTCTTAAATAGCTGTTTCCGTCTAGGGAGTAGAGAACAGTGAGCAGATCGACAGAGAGAGCGTCAAGCTGACGACTTACAATATGCTCCCACAGCCTATTGGGACGAGTTAAATTATCGAGAAGGTCTCTTTGGACAGCATGGCCGTGGTCCCCGTCGCTTATTGATTTGCGGAGACTGCGCTCGATGAGGCGTGGGTTGAAATTAGGGTGTTCAATTATGGGCAAGTATGTGGTCGGATTGGCGAAGTGGGCCCTATTCTCGGCAGACAGCCCAGAAAAGAAAATATGGTTGTATAGGATCCTAGCTCGGATCAGAGGGGTGTAATCACCGAGATCTACTACGCACGTCAAAGGATGAAGGTCCTCTGTTTCGAGCCTCTCGTAGTTCTGGCGGGCCTGTTCCAAGATGTATTCACGGGTTGTTAGCACGAGCCGCTTATTCGCAGTTCTTTCTATCCGATCAAATAGTCTCACTAGTCGACTATCTTCATTCTTGTGCAGCTTATCGGCCAGAGTGGTTTGACCAAGGAAATCATCGTAGTAGAAAAATTGAGGTACGTCGGGATCCCAAAGGTTGTTTATTTCATCTGCATCCTCTGAGATTTCAAATATGTCGTATCCTGTTGCAGCATAGGTGCCGCTGAGAATTCTCGCAAGTGTTGTTTTCCCGATACCCGGGAGTCCGGCAATGATGCAGTAATGCCTCTTCTCTAATAACTCCTGGGCGCGCGAGTAGCTATCGTTTGGCACATAGAGTAGCGCGGCCTGTTTTATATCGTCGGCTAGGTCGGCAGATCTGGTTATGGTTCTCTTGTTCAGCAGCGACTGAAGGACGCCGGTACTACTCAGCCAGAGGCGTAGGTGACGCTGGACTATAGCGGGCGAGGTCCGCAGCATTGCCTCTATATCGCGGAGGCCGTATATATCGCCAGGCGACACCATGTGTGGCTGAAGTAGCCTATATAGCTTGTTAGTATCGTTAACCGAAAGGTCGACGGATGTCGCCAGTATGTACCTCTGGGGGTGTAGCTTTTTGACCTTAGGTAGTTCCACATTCTCCATGTGCCGGATGAGAGCGGCTGAAGCCTTTTTATCCCAATGCTTGCACTGAATGACCATGAGGTCTTTGGTTTTGGGAGAGAAATGGCGTAGGTCGATTCCCTGGTCTTTGCCTGGGGCAAACAACTCAAGCTGAACGGCGAGCTGCTCTTCGAAGAGGTCTTTGCATACAGCTTCAAAGTCGAAGTCCGTCAGCCGGCCAATATCAAACCTGTCCAATTCGGTCCTTGCTAATCGCTGCCGTATTATCGATCAAAGCTCTCTGCTGGCCTGCCGTGCACAGCTACAAGGTCTGGTTCGAGGCTCTCTCTGCACCAGCGACTAGCTCGACGAGGTCGGCGAGGATTTTGGGGGCTGCGGCGATGGTGGCTCGGGCTTTGGCGGTGTGGGGGGTGCCGTCGAAGTCTGTGACAGTGGCTCCGGCTTCGCGGGCGATGAGAACGCCTGCGGCGGTGTCCCAGGGGTTATTGGACAACATGATGCAGGCGTCGGTCTTGCCATCGGCGACCCATGCGAGATCGACGGCGGCTGATCCGAACATGCGGACGCGCTGCACTCGTGTGGCCAGTTGGTAGTTGAGGGGTAGGCGGACGCGGTTCTTGGCCTCGGCGCCCTTGCCTACGGCGTAGTCGCCGACGGAGACGATGGCGGCCTCCAGGGCGTCGGTGGTGCTGGCGCTGATGGGGTGGCCGTTGGCGGTGGCTCCGGCGGTCTCTACTGCGGCGTAGCGTGTGCTGAGGAAGGGGAGGTCGATCACGCCGAGGATGGAGCGGTCGTGGTCGATCAGACCAAGCGAGGTCCCGCACAGGGGGATGCCGTGGGTGAAGTTAGCGGTGCCGTCGAGTGGGTCGAGCGCCCACATGAGGCCGTCGCCGGCACTGGTGATCCCTTCCTCCTCTCCCAGGAACCCGATCTCCGGCGTCTCTCGTGACAGGAAGTCGCGTACGGCGTGCTCGGCGGCGTAGTCCACTTCGGTGGCCATGTCGCGGTCGCCTTTGGAGGTGACCACCCCGGGAAGCTTGGTGGTGATGATGTGGCTGGCGATGGTGACGGCCTGCTCAGCTATGGGCAGTAGCGCGCGGGCGTCAAGGGTCATACGGGTTTGCTCCGCTCCCACATAGAGGTGAAGACCTGGTCGAAGACGGGAAACAGCCCGTCGGCGGCGGTGTTGTCGGTGATGACGAGCGTAGGTGAGTCGACTCCGCGGGCGGCCGGGAGGTAGGGCTGTACGACGCAGGTCGAGCCGTCCACGATCAGGATGTTGAAGCGGATCGTCTCGTCGTAGACGTGGATCTCCAGCCGTTCCGCGGCCTCGGGGTCGAGCCGGTCGCGAAGCCGGGTGAGCATGCTGATGTTGAGCGCCGTCAACGTCTGGAGGGTGCCGTCTGTGTAGTGCTCTTCGCGCTCGCGGGCCTTGATGGCCTCGCCTTGGGGTCCAGGAACAGGCAGCGGATCCGGGTGCCACCCTCCAGTAGGCGGGTGAGCTGGTGGTCGGGGTAGCTCTGGCAGATCACGTTCAGCGACAGGCCGCAGGCGTTGATCTCCTTGGCGCCGTCGAGCAGGGACGCGGGCGGGTAGGCGGCGCCGAAGGCGGACCGGCTGCTGAAGACGGCTGTCACGTCGGCGAAGCGGGCGTCCTCGCACGGGTCAGGCGCGGGCGTGTTGTCCTGTGTGCTCCTTGGTGCCGGTACGGCCGCTACGGCTGCTGCTGCGGTCTCGGCGGAGAACAACTGGTGGGCGGTCAGGCCGGGGAACATGGCCTCCAGGACGCGGCAGTGGTCGGCGTAGGGCAGGCCCTTGAGTTCGCCGGACAGCCAGCGGTGGAGCTGGGCGCGGCTGGGCCCCTTGCCGGCGAGGGTGGGGTCCACCTTCTTGGCGGCCTTGTCGTACTCCCGGCAGAAGGTGCTGTAGGTCTGCCAGTGGCGCTGGCGTAGGAGCGACTTCAGCATGATCGGTTGCTCGGTCATCATCCGCGCCCTCGGGGTTGGGGAGCCCTTGTAGGCCCAGGTTAACCAGCGAGGCGGATCACGGGGAGACAAAGACGAGACGAAGCGAGACACGGCGCGCTCAGGCGGGACATTCACGCTGTCGAGACGCGACAGGCCGCCGGGCAATTGTTGGATCATGGCTGGTCAGTGTGGGTTGTGTGGAGGGCGGGGCTGGAAATATGCCAGTCCTCGGCGCGGTGTCGTCGCGGCCGAAGAGTCGGCTCCCGGCGAGACCGTGGCGGGTGAGCGGGTCACGGTCGAGTGCTTGGGCTGCCAGGGCTCCGGCACGGTGCCGGAGGAGTGAGGCCGATGGCTACCCGCTGGCTCGACCCGATCGCCTCTGTCTCGCTGCCGCCCGAGGTGCCGCTGACCGCTGAGCGGGCGGCCGGGCTGCTGTCCGCCGAACTGTCCATCGGGCACGGCATCGCCACCGACGTTCATGCCGGTCATGGCGTGGCGTTCCTGTCGGTCTGGGTCGATCTGCTCGTGTGGACCAACGGCCGGTGGTTCCGCTGGTCGACCGGGCGTCGCTCGGCCAGGGGCCGGGTGGTGTTCGCCTTCGCCCCGGCGCACGACATCGTCACCACCGCCCGGCGGGTGGCGCTGCTGCGGGAGGAGTTGCGGCGCCGTCACTCCTACTCCCGGTACATCCAGGGCGGCGGCGCATGATGCCCCCGGAGCATTTCAGTCCTCACGTGCCGCTCCCCCAGCCGGGCGCTAAGGAACTCGTCTGGTTTCCTCCCATGCCCACCGGGCGGGAACTGGTGCTGGCCTGGACGTGCGATTGTCTGGTGACCTTCTTTGAGCTGATCCAGTCGGGTGGGGTCGCGTTCATCAGGAGGACGGTTCAGGACGAGCGTGCCCCGGTGATCGCTGAGACGCACCGGTGGCGGCTGGAGGAGGCACGGCTCACCTGGACGGCGTTGCTGGCCGGTCAGGTGCGGGTGAACGGGCGCGTCGGCGCGGTCGAGTCCTCAGGGCAGTGAGGAAACTCCCGCGCCGTCGCGCCTCCCGCCTTCTTGGGGCAGACAGAATCAGGACGGATAGCTAAGCTGACGACAAGTCGAGTTGTAGGGAAGTCGTCATGTCGTCCGAAGAGTACGCTCCGCCGAAGTACGCGCAGATTGTCCAGGCCATCCGGCGACGTATCGCGGACGGCACCTACCCGCCGGGCTCGCTCCTGCCGTCGGAGACGCAACTCATCAATGAGTTCCACGTCAGCCGGCCCACCGTCGTTCGTGCTCTCCAAGTGCTCCAGCTTCGGGGTGTGATCGAGCGTGAGCACGGTAAGGGTTCCTTCGTGAAGACCACCCCGCCGGCCGCGGCTGAGGAAGCCTCCCGGCCCGGCCGGGCCGTACTCGACCGGGCGGAAGCCGACGAGAACGGGTTCCCGGTAAGCGTCGGTGAGCACCCGGCCCCCGCGAGCGTCGCCAAGCTCCTCGGCATCGCCGAGAAGTCACCCGTCATGATGCGACGCGTCCTGTTCCGCGATGCCGACCGGCCGGTCGACCTTGTCACCATCTGGTGCCCGGTGGAACTGGCCGAAGGTACGGACCTGAGCCGACCCGAACCACTCACCGCCGGTATCCGGCAGCATCTCCAGCACACCAAGGGCCTCAAGCTCGAACACGTCGCGGAACGACTCAGCGCACGGCACCCCTCGCAGGAAGAAGCCGAGCTCCTGGAACTACGCAAGACCGCACCCGTCCTCGGCGTGCTGGCCAGCGTCTACAACGGCGGCGGGCGACCCGCCCTCATCGTGGACCTGGTCCTCCCGGGCGACCTTCACGAACTGGAAGACGCCTACTCGCTCTGAGGCCCGGCGGCTGCGGACAGGTTCAGCCGTACGAGCACAATGGGATCTTCTGGGAGCTCGACGTAAGCGGCTCGGACCTTGTACCGGCCGGGTATCAGGTCGATCCACAGATGGTCCTCGGATGCGACGTACTCATGTCCATGGACGGAGTCGAAGAGAATCACCGGCTCTTCTACCGTCCATGTCACCTCTTCGTACTCCGGCACGGTTCCCGCGTCGATGATCTCGACGGCCGCCTTCGTGAGGGCGCTCGCCCCCTGCGCGTAGCGTGCGCCTGATCGCGTTCCTACCCGTTGGATGATCACGTTTTTTTCCGGCAGGTAGGTCGTAGCGCCAAGTTCGCCCGCCACGACCAACGCTTGGGACGGTCCGACGTCGATCAGTCCGATGTACGACTGCACAGAGCAGGCGCGGCCGTAGTCGCCCTCGTCCTCGGGATAGTCCACAGGCGCTCCATGCCAGTACGGCAACGCTGAGCGCGGCACGAGGATGTGCGGGCCGCCCAACGTGCTCACCCACGTGAGCCCACCGGAATCCGCCTGCTTCGAGTCATTTGCGGTCATGCCGCAGAGCGTACGCAGGTGAGACATCGAGATTCTCGGCAACTCGACTTGTTAAGTGCGAGAGGAGGAGGGTACTCTCTAGACAGCTCGACAATACGAGTTGTCGAGAGAGTGAGAGAAGGGAGATGTCTTATGGCACTACAAGGACCCATCCCAGTGACCTTCGACATGGTCTTCCCGCACGGCTGCTACGTCGTCGGGGAGGTCGAGCAGGTCAAGGACTTCGACTCGTCGACCAACGGCCGGTTCGTCCAGGCGCGGGACAAGCAGACGGGGGAACTCGTCTGGCAGGTCGCCGTGATGGACGCCGACCCGACCCTGAAGCCCGCGCAGAAGACGGTGGCCGTCAAGATCCTGGCCCCCGTCCAGCCGGTGCCGCCGGCCCCCACGGCGGGCCTGCCGTTCACGCCCGTGGAGTTCGACGGGGTCACCGTCACGCCGTACGTCAACCAGGCGGGCCGCCTGGCCTACTCGATCCGGGTGCGGGAAATGCGCGCTCCCCGCTCGGGTGGCGGCCGTGCTGCCGCTCAGGCGAAGGACGCGGCATGACGGGGCGGCGTACCGTGCACCCGGTCAGCACGATCAACCTCAAGACCGGGCCGGGCGCATCGGCGGCCAACCACCCCTACCCGCAGCGGTCACCCGTCCTCGGGCTGGTCTTCGGCGGCGTCCAGGTGCTCGTCACCACCTCCGCCGGAGACCGGGTCACCGTCGATGACGTGGAGTTCGCCCGCTGCCTGGCGCGTGAGGCGGCCTCGTTCGCCCGGTCGGTGGAGCGGATGTTCCACGGCCTCCCGGACGGTGAGGGGGTGGCGGTCCGATGACGTCAGACCCCTACACCTACCTCACCATCGCCATCACCTCCGACGAGCGGCCACGCGTGACCGTCGGGTTCCACACCCCCGCCCTTCGCGCGGTCGTTCGGCGGCTGGAGTCGGGGCGGCCGTTCCTGGTCCTGGAGTCCGACGAGGCGTACGTGTCGATCTCCACGACCGGGGCCGGACCGGCCACCGCGAACGACGTGGAGACCGCGCGGCAGATCTTCAACGCCGCCGCTCGGTACCTGGCCGACTGCGAGCGCATGCACGCCGACCAGTCGGCCGACTCCGACCAGCTCGCCCTTCCCCTCGGCGAGACGGCGGCCTGACATGCAAGCGGGGCCGCAGGAAGCGGCAACTTCCGGCGGCCCCTCAACTCTCCCTGACTGCGAAATCACGAGAGGACACGAAGTCTAATGTTCCGAAAACTGCCTGGCGACGAGGCGCGTAACCTCGTCTCCACCACCCCGGACACGGCCGTGGTCTTCCGCCCGGCCGTCGTCAAGACGCCCGCCATCGTCACCATCGTGATCTGGCTGTCCCGCCTGGTCGCGGGCGTGGTCCGCCTGGTCGTGCGGCATCCGGTCGCGGTCGCCGTTCCGGTCGCCTTCGGCGTCGTGTGGACCCTGTACGGCTGGCGCCTGGCCCTGGTGATGGCCGGTTTCCTGCCCTCGGCGGGCCTGTCGTGGCTGCTGCTGGATCGGGCCTCGTTCCTGCGCCTGGTCGGCTGGCCGCTGCTGGCCTGGTGGCGGCTCGTCGCCGTGTACCGGCGGCACTGGCAACCGGTCATGGTCGTGTCCGGCCTCGGGCGGCACATCCGGGGCCGCGATTACCTGCCCCGCCTGGTGCGGGTGGAGTGCGACGGCTGGGCCGACCGCGTCAGCGTGAAGATGCTCAACGGCCAGGCCGTCACCGACTGGGCCGACCGTATCGAGCACCTGGCCCACGGCTTCGGCTCCCCCTCCTGCCGGGTGGCGGTAGCTCGGGCCGGGCGGCTCGTGCTCACCTTCCCCCGGCGCGACCCGCTCGCCGAACCCCTGCCCGCCGTGCCGGTCCCTGAGATGGCATCGGTGGGGCCGGTCGAGATCGGCCGGTGCGAGGACGGCACACCGCTGCGGCTCAAGGTCCACGGCACGCACGTCCTGATCGCGGGCGCGACCGGAGCCGGTAAGGGCTCCTACCTGTGGTCGACCATCCGCGGCCTCCTCCCGGCGATGCGCGCGGGCCTGGTGCAGGTGTGGGCGCTCGACCCCAAACGGATGGAGCTGTCCTTCGGCCGTGCCCTGTTCGGCTCCCGGTACGCGGCCGATCCGAAGGAGTGCGCCGATCTGCTCGATGAGGCGGTCTCGGTGATGCAGGAGCGGGCCGACCGGTTCGCCGGCCTCCAGCGCTCGCACACGCCGACCGTGGCGGATCCGTTCGTCCTGGTGCTCGTCGATGAAGTGGCGTTCCTGACCGCCTACCAGCCCGACAAACAACTCCGTCAGCGCATTACGGCGGCCCTGGCGACCCTGACCACGCAGGGCCGGGCGGTGGGCGTCGGGGTCATGGCGGCCTTGCAGGACCCGCGCAAGGAGGTCATGAACATCCGCAACCTGTTCCCCGACAAGATCGCGCTGCGGCTCGATGAGTCCGAGCAGGTGGACATGGTCCTCGGTGACGGTGCTCGCGACCGGGGTGCCCTGGCTGATCACATCTCACCGGTTCCTGAGTTGGGCGCGGGCGTCGGCTACGTCCGGTTGGAGACCTCCCCTGATCCGGTGCGGGTGCGGGCGGCGTACGTCTCGGATGCCGACATCTCCGCGATGGTCGCCGAGTTCGCGGGGGTGGGCCGATGATGCGGCTGGCTCACATCCTCGACGGCCTGCACTGCTCCTGCTGCCGCGCCCTGGACGTGCTGTGGCTCGACCCCGTGCGCGGCATCATCGAGTGCCACGAATGCGGCCAGAAGGCCACGGTCATCGTTGACGGTCTCGGCCCGGCCGACCTCCTCGACCCCGTCAGCTTCTGGGACGGTGACCGGTGACCAACCCGAACGACCGCTCCACACCCCGCGCCGTTCGGATGGCTCAACCGCTGGCCCGTGAGGTCGTGGAAGAGATCGCCAAGCAGTACGGGGTGTGCATCCGCCCGGTACCACTGCGACGGCAGGACATCCTCACCGGACAGACCGAGGTCATCGACGTCCCCTGCGGGGCCACCTTGGAGAGCAAGTGCCCGCCGTGCGCCAAGCGCAACCGGCAGCTTCGGCGGGCGCAGTGCCGGGAAGGCTGGCACCTCGACCACGAGCCCGTGAACCTCCCCGACAACGCGGATGAGTATCAGCGGCACCTCGTCGAGCTGCGGGCCGACGTCCAAGCCTGGCGCGACGAGACCGAAAAGGCCGGCGGCGACACCACCGACCTGGACGCCGCCATCGTCGAGCTGAACGAGGAGATCAACGCCGCCGGAATGCGGGGCAACGTCCTCGGCCGGACCAGTGGGAAGCGGTCGCGCTCGACCAAGCGGCGGCAGGACGCCCCGGACCTGCCTAAACGGCAGATGACCAAGACCACGCTCGGGCGGACCTTCACCGGCTCGGACGGCAAGGTCTACCGGCCGTCGATGTTCGTCACCCTCACCCTCCCGTCGTACGGGCGGGTGGGGGAGGGGGCGCCGCTGAACCCGGACGCCTACGACTACGGCCGGGCGGCCCGCGACGCGCTGCACTTCTCCAAGCTCATCGACCGCTTCGTGCAGAACCTCCGCCGCGTCGCCGGATACGACGTGCAGTACTTCGCCAGCGTGGAGCCTCAGAAGCGGCTCGCCCCTCATCTGCACATGGCGATCCGCGGCACTCTGCCCCGTGCGGAGCTGCGGCAGATCATCGCGGCGACCTATCACCAAGTGTGGTGGCCTTCGACGGACACGGTCCGTTTCGAGGGTGACCGTCTGCCGGTGCGGGAGGACGGGGCCGGCTACCTCGACCCGGCCACGGGGGAAGTGCTGCCGACCTGGGAACAGGCCCTGGACGCTCTCGACGCCGACGAGGACGCCGAACCCCTGCATGTCCTGCGCTTCGGCGACCAGATGGACGTCAAAGGCGTGCTCGCTGGAACCCCGGACGCCGACCAGCTCATCGGGTACCTGTCCAAGTACCTCACCAAGTCCCTCGGTGATGCCCTCGGCACCGATGACCCGCGCCGGAAGGCTCACGCGGAACGGCTGCTGGAGGCGTTGCGGTTCGAACCGTGCGCGCCGACGTGCCCGAACTGGCTGCGGTACGGGGTGCAGCCGAAGGGCGCCAAAGCGGGGATGGCTCCGGGCCGGTGCAAGGGCAAGGCGCACAAGCCCGACCACCTCGGCTACGCGGGGCGGCGCGTCCTGGTCTCGCGGAAGTGGTCGAACAAGACCTTGACCGAGCACAAGCAGGACCGCCGCACCTGGGTCCTGGAAGCCCTCGGCGTCGAAGACGAGCCGGTCGACCCCCACCGCTACCTCTGGAGGCCGGTCAAGCCCGGTGATTCCGACCTGGCCCCGATCGGCGTCCGGCTCCTGCGCTCGGTCCACGAACGCCAGCGCTGGCGCAACCACATGAACCAACTCCAAGCGCTCGGAGACGGCCAAGATCTTTCGGCAACTGAAGGGAGGGCGGCATGAAGAAAGACGACAAGCTGATGACGGTCCCCGAGATCCTCGACGAGCTCGGCGGTATCTCCCGCCGGACCTTCTACCGGTGGCGTGAGACTGGCAAGGCACCCGAGGGCCTCAAGCTCCCCAACGGGGAGATCCGCATCTACCGCAGTGAGTTCGACGCCTGGCTTGAGGGCCTGCGGGAGGCTGCGTGAACGCCTCCTATGACGTGAAGTTCTTCGAGACCTACCGGAACAAGTCGAGCAAGACGCCGTCCTATGTCGTGCGGTGGCAGGTGGCCGGCAAGCGGTCTTCGAAGACCTACCGGACCAAGGCTCTCGCCGAGAGCTTCCTCTCAGACCTGCGCCAGGCGGCCAAGCGAGGAGAGCCGTTCGACGTCGAGAGCGGCCTACCGGCCTCAATGATCAAGGCCAAGAGCGCACGGACCGTCTTCGACTTCGTCCGGGCTTACATCGACATGAAGTGGCCCCACGCTGCGGCGAAGACGCGCGACAGCATCTCTGACGCGCTCTCCACCGTGCTCCCCGCTCTGACCAAGGATCGTGCGGGCCGCCCTGATGCCGAGACCCTACGGACCTCCCTGCGTAAGTGCGCTCTTATCCCGGCAGACAAGAGGCCGGAGCCGTCCCCGGAGATGGCGCGGGCGGTCCGATGGCTGGAAAGTGCGTCTCTCGACCTGGCCGACCTGAACGAGACGAAGATCGTGCGACTTGCCCTCGACGCGCTCGCGCTTCGCCTCGACGGTCAGGCCGCCAGCGCGAACACCATCAGGCGGAAGCGGGCCGTCCTTCATGCGGTCCTTGAGTACGCGGTTGAGCTGGAAGAGCTGCCGTCCAATCCGCTGCACAAGGTCAAGTGGAAGCCCCCGAAGACGACCGAGACCGTAGACCCTCGCGTGGTCGTTAATCCGCGGCAGGCCGAGGAGCTGTTGACCGCTGTGACCTACGTGGGCAAGCGCGGCCGGGGCCGGCGACTCATGGCCCTGTTCGCCTGCATGTACTACGCCGCGCTTCGACCCGGCGAGACGGTCGCCCTTCGGCAGCAGGACTGCCATCTTCCGGCAACCGGCTGGGGCCGCCTCCTCGTCGACGTGTCCCGTCCCGAGGTCAACACACAGTGGACCGACAGCGGCGACGCACACGAGGAACGCGGGCTCAAGCACCGGGGCCGGGACGACGTACGACCCGTGCCTATCCCTCCGGCCCTGGTGAAGATCCTTCGGCAGCACATTGAAGAGTTCGGGGTCGGCTCGGACGGGCGGATCTTCCGCAGTGAGCGCGGCGGGGTCGTCGCCTCGACGGCCTACACGGAGGTGTGGCAGGAAGCTCGAAAGCTGGCCTTCACCCCCGCCCAGGTCGCCTCTCCCCTAGCTCGTCGGCCTTACGACCTTCGGCATGCGGCCGTCTCCCTCTGGCTCAACGCGGGCGTCTCTGCCCCCGACGTGGCCGAGCGGGCCGGGCACAGCGTTGACGTCCTCCTTCGGGTCTACGCGAAGTGCCTCGACGGCCAACAGAAGATCGCCAACCAAAGGATCAATGACGCCCTGACGGCGTGACGCACGAGGCGTACAGATAGGTCCTGAAACTGACAGTATTCCGATCATCGGGTCGCAGAGATCTCGAAAGAGACGGTGAGTGATGCCCTCTCTGTGTTTAGGCCACCTGGATCTCTTGCGCTGAGGGACGATTGGGTGGAAGATGACCTCTGCTACGGGATCTGTGGAAGCACCCGGATCACCAGCGAACTCCACCTTCATGTTCATAACTTCATGCAGGCCGCTCGTCGGCCCCTCTTCGGCGTGGGCGGACAAGTGGCAAACAAAAGGGAGGCTTTGCCATGCCCACCGCAAACCAGGGACAGCACCTCGCGTTCGTGGCACAGGTCACGCCCAGCAAAAGCCGTGTCTTCAAGGTGATGGATCACGGGTCTGGGCCCGTACTTGAGGCGCTGGTCACCTTCCCGCGGGAGGAGGTTGCAACTTCGGTGGCCGTCGAGCTGAACGGTGTCCTTGTTGGGAGATACCTGTCGGTCAAACGAGTCCGCCGTCTCCTCATCGACGCACCGGACAGTGTTCGCTCGTCGATCGAACAGCTTCTTCCGTTGCTCGAGCAGGTTCGGGAGACGGAGGCTTCTGCGGTCGCCCTAGCAGAGGCCATCCTGCAGCAGTCAGGTCCCGCATTCGCCTCTTTTCCAACAGCTCACTGCTTCTCCGCCTGCCCTGACTGTGGAGAGGAGTGCGCCACAGACTGCATCGACTGCTACGGGTGCCGGCATGGCGAATGCGACAACTGCTTTCAGCCGGACATGACCCCTCGTACCGCTCTTGCTCTCCACACAGCTGCTGAGATTTACGCAGACCAGGCTTATGAGGTCGCAGAGGAACTCGGTCACCCCAGCCTTGCCGCGAGAGCGAAGGTCGATACCTGGCCTCTACTTCCCGCAGTTGCAGCTGATCAGCATTTCGCACGCAGGATGGCTCGATCATTCGACGACCTTGCCAATGACCTCGCGCTAGGGCGGCTCCCCCTCCCGTCATGCACCTCTGAAGAGATCGCTCTCTGGCGGATCATCGACTTCGCGAGAGAGTTGGCAGAAGATTCCGATCTCGGAATAGATCCCGAGGAGATCGCGCAGCTTCCTCAGTCGCGCTTCGACTACGACTGGGGCTGGCTTACCGAGGTCCTGTACCAGGATCATGACTTCCTTGATCTCATGAGCGCAGAGGTTACTGAAGAGGGCCTCAACGAGATCTGGCGCTCGGAGGAGTGGATCGAGGAGTACTTCGAAACGTTTGGCAACGTTCCTGGCCGAGACCCGCGCAGAGGTTTCCGCCACTGAAACAGCTGAGCCCTCGACCATCCGTGGTGGAGGGCTCAGTCCACGCCCTCCCTACAGACGTAGACCTTCATTCAGTGCCTCGGCCACACACTCGTTGGCTTCAGCGCGGCCCATCTGCGCAATGCATCCCTCGACCTGGGAAGACACCACCAAGATCATTGCACGCATATTGGTGGACCGACGACAGACGGGGGCTCAGGGTGGCCTACGGCTGCACAGGCCCGGAAAGCAGAAGAGGCCCCGGAGGGCCTCTGAGCTGCTGCTTTGCTGGTGGCAGGTGCAAGGTTCGAACTTGCGTAGGCTGAGCCGACGGTTTTACAGACCGCTCCCTTTGGCCACTCGGGCAACCTGCCGTGTCTTCCGCTCGCCGCGGCGACAGGTAGAAGAATAGCGGACTTCCCGGGTGCACGTGACATGGGTTCCGTCCGGGTCGCTCCTGGACAGCGGCGGGTCCGGAAACCCAGGAGCGGGTGCGGCAGGCCGGCGGTCATAGTGGGACGGTGATCAGACAGGCCGAGCCGGCGGACCTCGCGGCCCTTCCCGAGATCGAGCGAGCGGCGGACGGGATGTGCGCGCCGCTCGGCATCGTCTTCCCGCCCGGCACCACAGTCGTCGAGGAGTGCGACGATCCCGCGCGTGTCATCGTGGCCGGTCGGCCGCCGGTGGGGTTCGCCCTGCTCGGGGTGGTCGACGGCCTGACTCACCTCGAACAGATCGCCGTGCATCCCGGCCATGCCGATCAGGGGATCGGGACCCGGCTTCTGGAGGCCGTCTTCGCGACTGTCGCCGCCCCGCAAACAACAAACAGGGCGGTGACGCTGACGACGTTCCGGGACGTGCCATGGAACGCGCCCTGGTACGCGCGACGCGGCTTCCGCGTCATCCAGCCCTCTGAGTGGGGGCCGGAACTCAGCGCGCTGGTCGAGCACGAACGGGCGCTCGGCATAGAGGTGGCGCCCCGCGTCGTGATGAGGAAAGACCTCTGATCCCGGCGGGGCCCACTAATCTCGAAGGGCAACGGAGAGAGGACACGGACACCGATGGCCGACAGCAGTTTCGACGTGGTGAGCAAGATCGACCGGCAGGAGGTCGACAACGCCCTGAACCAGACGGTCAAGGAGGTCGGGCACCGCTTCGACTTCAAGGGCACGGGCGCGAGCATCTCCTGGTCGGGGCAGAAGGACATCGAGATCAAGGCGAACAGCGAGGAGCGGGCCAACGCGGTCCTCGACGTCTTCAAGGAGAAGATCGTCAAGCGCAACCTGTCCCTCAAGATCCTGGACGCGGGTGAGCCGAAGCCGTCCGGCCGGGAGTACCGCCTGGTGGTGGCCCTCAAGGAGGGCATCGACCAGGAGAACGCCAAGAAGATCTCCAAGCTGATCCGGGACGAGGGCCCGAAGGGCGTGAAGGCGCAGATCCAGGGCGAGGAGCTCCGGGTCAGCTCCAAGAAGAAGGACGAGCTCCAGGAGGTGATCTCCCTGCTCAAGGGCAAGGACCTCGACATCGCCCTCCAGTTCGTCAACTACCGGTGATACCGGTCACAGCCGAAAACCAGCGCTAAGGCCCTGACCTGCGGGTTCAGGGCCTTTGTCGTGTCTGGACACCCCCACGGTTATGACCATTTGGTTGCCCCAAGCAACGATCAATGTAATGATTGCTTAGGGAAACTAAGTTCAAGCACAGAGGGGCGTTTGATGGCGAACGCGATGACCAGGGAGACGCCGCCGGGCGCGGCGGCCCCCGCGATGACGCACCGGGAGATCCTGGAGGCGCTCTCAGGTCTGATGCTGGGGATGTTCGTCGCGATTCTGTCGTCCACCGTCGTGGCGAACGCGCTCCCGACGATCACGGCGGAACTGCACGCGGACGAGACGACGTACACGTGGGTGATCACCGCGACGCTGCTCGCGACCACGGTCTCGACGCCGATCTGGGGCAAGCTCGCCGACCTGTTCAGCAAGAAGTTGCTGATCCAGCTCGGGCTGACCGTGTACGTGATCGGCTCGGCGATCGCCGGCCTTTCGCAGAACCCCTCGATGCTGATCGCGGCGCGGGTGGTGCAGGGCCTCGGCGTCGGCGGCCTGACCGCCCTCGCCCAGGTCATCATGGCGGCGATGATCCCGCCGCGGGAGCGGGGCCGCTACTCGGGTTACCTCGGCGCGGTGTTCGCCGTCGGCACGATCGGCGGACCGCTCATCGGCGGCCTGATCGTCGACACCTCGTGGCTCGGCTGGCGCTGGTGCTTCTACGTCGGCGTGCCGTTCGCGATCATCTCGCTGATCGTGCTGCAGAAGACCCTGCACCTGCCGGTGGTCAAGCGTGACGTGCGCATCGACTGGGGCGGCTCGGTCCTGATCGCGGCCTCGGTCTCGCTGCTGCTGGTCTGGGTCTCCTTCGCGGGCACCAAGTACGACTGGCTGTCGTGGCAGACCGGCGCGATGGTCGGCGGGGCCCTCGTGCTCGCCGCGCTGTTCCTGCTGGTGGAGACGAAGGCCAGGGAGCCGATCGTCCCGCTGCACCTGTTCCGGGTCCGTACGATCAGCCTCGCCGTGGTCGCCAGCGTCCTGGTCGGCGTGGGCATGTTCGGCGGCACGACCTTCCTCAGCCAGTACTTCCAGCTCGCCCGCGGCGAGACCCCCACCGTGGCCGGCCTGATGACGCTGCCGATGATCCTCGGTCTCGCGCTCTCCTCCACCGTCTCCGGGCAGATCATCACCCGCACCGGACGCTGGAAGGTCTTCCTCGTCTCCGGCACGTTCTTCCTCACCGCCGGCTTCGCGCTCATGGGCACGCTGCGGTACGACACCGACTACTGGCTCGTCGCCGTCTTCATGTTCCTCGTCGGCGTGGGCGTCGGCATGAGCCAGCAGAACCTCGTGCTCGCCGTGCAGAACCAGGTGCGCGCCGAGGAACTGGGCGCGGGCAGCGCGGTCGTCGCGTTCTTCCGCTCCCTCGGCGGCGCGATCGGCGTCTCCGCGCTGGGCGCCGTGATGGTGAACCGCGTCCGGACCTACCTGCAGGAGAACCTGGCCGCGATCGGCGTCGACGGCACCGGCGGCGAGAGCGGCACGATTCCGAAGCTCTCCGCGCTCCCCGCGCCGATCCGGACCGCCGTGGAGGGCGCGTACGGCCACGGGATCGGCGACCTGTTCCTCTACGCCGCGCCGGTCGCCTTCCTCGCGCTGATCGCCGTGCTGTTCATCAAGGAGGTCCCGCTGCGGACCAGCGCGCACACCGTCCAGGCCGAGGCTCCGGCGGAGCCCGAGCCCGCCCTGACGGAGCCCGCCCGCGGGAGGAACGGCTCCGCGCCCGGCCGCCACGCGCAGCGCGACCGGCAGACGCCCGTCACAGTCGGCGTAGAAACAACCGGGACCGACACGACCTCGCCCAACGGCTTCGGCGCCGTCCCCCACCACCTCGAGACCCAGCCTTTCGCCCCCGAGCCGTCCGTCCTCACCGCCACGCGCGAGCATCCGTACGCGAGCGTCGCGGAGACCGAGGCGTACGGCGCCGGCGGCGGCCGGAGCGGTCAGGGCGGTGTGGAGATCCGCGGGCTCGTCACCGGCCAGGACGGCGTGCCCGTGGGCCGCGCCGTGCTCACGCTGATCGACGTGCGCGGCCACCAGCTCGGCCGTACGGTCACCCGGGACGACGGCGGCTACGCGCTCGCGGCTCCGGGCGGCGGGACGTATGTGCTGATCGCGTCGGCCGGCGACCGGGACCCGCAGGTCGCCACGCTGGTCGTCGGCGAGCAGCCGGTGGACTTCGACATGGTGCTCGCGGCCTCCGGACGGCTCGTCGGCACCGTACGCGGCACCGACGGCGGGCCGGTCGCCGAGGCGATGGTCGTGGTGACCGACGTGCGCGGCGAGGTCGTCACGACCGGCGCGACCGACGCCGAGGGCGGCTTCTCCTTCTCCGGCGTGGTGGCCGGGACCTACACGCTCACGGTCAGCGGCGCGGCGTACCGCCCGGCGGCGGTCCCGATCGAGGTGCTCGGCACCGGGCAGACCCGGCAGGACATCGTGCTGCTGCCCGGCGCGCGGGTGCGCGGCACGGTCCGCGTCCGGGACGGCGTGCCGCTGGCGGACGCCAGGGTCACCCTGCTCGACGCCGCGGGCAACGTGGTGAGCGTGGTGACCACCGGAGAGGACGGCGAGTACGCCTTCACCGACCTCACCGGCGGCCGCTACACCGTCGTCGCGACCGGTTACCCGCCCGTCGCGAACTCCCTGAACCTCGACGGGCAGGGCGACGAACCGTACGACGTGTGGCTGGGGCACCCGGAATGAGCACGTCCACGACGGTCCCCCGGGGACTGCACGCGTCGGTTCGGACCCCTGACGGCTGGGCCGTCCAGCACGCGATCGTCACCGTGACCGACACGGCCGGGCGCCAGGTCGCGCGGGCGGAGGCGGACGCCGACGGGCAGGTCGCCACCGCCCCGCTGGCCCCGGGTGTCTACACGGTGGTCGCGACCGCGATCGGGTACGCGCCGGCCGCGTCCACCGCGATCGCGACCGCCTCGGGGGCGGCGGAGGCCGGCACACTCGTGCTCGCCCGCCAGGGCGGCACCGAGCTTCCGCCGCCTGGGGTGTGGACGATCGACCCGGCGCACTCCAAGGTGTCGGCCACGGCCCGGCACCTCGGCCTGAGCAGCGTGCAGGGGCGGTTCACCGAGTTCTCCGGCCGGATCGACATGGGCGCCACGCCGGAGGAGTCGTCGGTCGTCGCCGAGATCGTGGCGGCGTCCATCGACACCGGCAACGGGATGCGCGATGATCACCTGCGGTCGGCGGACTTCCTCGACGTCCCGGAGCATCCGGTCATCACGTACCGGAGCACCGGGCTGTCGCCGGCGGGCCCGGACCGGTGGACGGTGCACGGCGTGCTGACGCTGAGCGGCGTGAGCCGCCCGGTCGATCTCGACCTCGCGTACCTCGGCACCGGCCCGGATCTGTGGGGCGGGCTGCGGGCGGCCTTCCGCGCGGTCACCGAGCTGCGCCGGGAGGACTTCGCGATGACGTACAACCATATCGTCCAGGCCGGCATCTCACTGATCGGGGCGACGCTGAAAGTGGAGCTGGACATTCAGGCGGTGCGCGGGTAGACCCTGCCACAGGCAGTCAGGAGGAGGCAGGCCATGACGGAGACGGGGACCTCTCTCCGGCCGCCCGCGGCCGAGACCCAGGAGGGACAGGAGACGGTTCAGGAGGCGCACGAGGCGTACTGCGCGGTCGAGCGGCAGCTCGCCATCCTGCTCCGGCGCTCCCAGGCGTTCTCCGCCGGGATGGGACGCAAGGTGCATCCCGAGCTGGACCCCGGCGCGTACGGCCTGCTCGTGCGGATCGACCAGAGCTCGCCCATGCGCTCCAGCGATCTGGCCGCCTATCTGCGGGTGGGCCGGGCGACGATCAGCCGCCAGCTCAAGGTGCTGGAGGAGCTCGGGCTGATCGTCCGCAGCCCCGACCCCGAGGACGGCCGCGCCCACCTGCTGGCCCTCACCGAGGAGGGGCACAGACGGCTCCACGACGCGCGGGCGGCGCGCCAGGGACAGCTGCGTACGCTGCTCGCCGCCTGGCCGGAGGAGGACGTGCGGCTGCTCGCCGGGATGCTGGAGAGGTTCAACACACTGACCGAGGGCATGCACCCCTGACTCCGGAGTCCCAGCTGTTACCAGGAGACCTCACCCTGTGACAAAAGCGTCATAACGTGCCCCTAAACTGCGCCTCTGTACAGTTCACGTACTAGAGCGAGGAGGCCGCGTGGCTCCCTGGTCCACTTATCGGCAAGCGGCGGGCATCGGCGCGGCGGCGCTGGCGACGGTCCTCCTGGTGACCGCCTGCGGGGGCGAGTCGGGCGGCTCGGACTCGGCCGCGACGGCCCCCGCCGGCCCGAACACCGTCGCCCTCATCAACGGCGGCAAGATCACGACCTGTACGAACATCCCGTACGAGCCGTTCCAGTTCAACCAGGGCGACAAGGTCGTCGGGTTCGACGTGGACATCGTCGACCTGGTCGCCAAGAAGCTGGGCGTGACGCAGGACATCGTCGACATCGACTTCGCGGCGATCAAGAGCGGCGCCGCGCTCAACTCCCGCAAGTGCGACGTGGCCGCCGCCGGCATGACGATCACCGACGAGCGCAAGCAGAACCTGCTGTTCTCGGAGCCGTACTTCGACGCCACCCAGGCGCTTATGGCCAAGAAGGGCAGCGGGGTCACCTCGCTCGACGACGTCAAGGCCAAGAACCTCAAGCTCGGCGCGCAGGCGTCGACGACCGGTCTCGACTACGTCAAGGGCAAGGGCTTCGAGCCGATCGAGTTCGCCGACTCGCCCAAGGAACTGCTCGGCCTGCAGACCGGCCAGGCGGACGTCATCGTGCAGGACCTCCCGGTCGTGCTGACGTGGCTGAAGAAGCCCGAGATCGGGGCCAAGTTCGAGCAGGTCGCCAGCCTCGACACCGGTGAGCAGTACGGCATCGGCATGAAGAAGGACAACACGGCGCTCAAGAAGGTCATCGACGAGGTTCTCGCCGCCGCGAAGTCGGACGGCACCTACAACGCGATCTACAAGAAGTGGTTCGGGACCGAGCCGGGCGCCGCGACCGGCGGCGCCTCGGACGGCGCCACGACCGGTGAGAGCCCGGCCACGACCGGAACCGAGTCGCCCGCCGCAGGATCATGAGTGCTGTGAGCGAACAGGAGGCGCCCTCCCCCGCTGAGCCCCGCAAGGGGCTCAGCCCGCGCCGGAAACAGCGCATCGGCCGGGCCGTCCAGTACGCCGTGCTGGTGGTGATCCTCGTCGTCCTGGCCGCGCTGGCCGACTGGAAGGCGATCGGCGAGTCGTTCCTCAACCTCGACGTCGCCGGCGAGGGCCTGCCCGACCTGTTCACGGTGGCACTGCGCAACACCGTGATCTACACGCTGTCGGGCTTCGCCCTCGGCTTCGTCCTGGGTCTGGTGCTGGCCCTGATGCGGCTGTCCTCGGTCGCGCCCTACCGGTGGCTGTCGGTGACCTACATCGAGATCTTCCGTGGTTTGCCGATCCTGCTCATCTTCCTGATGATCGGCAGCCTCCCGCTGGCGTTCCCCGGCTTCCAACTCCCCGGCGGCGTGTACGGCAGCGCCGCGCTGGGGCTCGGCGTCGTCTCTGCGGCGTACATGGCGGAGAACTTCCGGGCGGGCATCCAGGCGGTGCCGAAGGGGCAGATGGAGGCGGCGCGGTCGCTCGGCATGCCGCATATGCGGGCGATGATCTCGATCATCATCCCGCAGGCGATCCGGATCGTGCTGCCGCCGCTCACCAACCAGCTCGTCATGCTGCTGAAGGACTCCTCGCTGGTGCTGATCCTCGGCGTCACGGCCGCCCAGGTGGAGCTGGCGAAGTTCGGCAACGACCAGTCCTCCACGTACGCCAACCCCACACCGATCCTCGTGACCGGTCTGACGTACCTGCTGATCACGATTCCCCTCGGGTATGTCGCGAGGCGGATGGAAGCGCGTCAGGGAGCGGGCCGATGAGCACCGTCGAGATCAAGGACCTGCACAAGTCGTTCGGCAGCCTGGAGGTCCTGCGCGGCATCGACTTCACCGTCGAGAGCGGCCAGGTGGTCTGCGTGATCGGGCCGTCCGGCTCGGGGAAGTCGACGCTGCTGCGCTGCGTCAACCTGCTGGAGCAGCCGACCTCCGGCAAGGTGATCGTCGACGGCGTCGACCTGACCGACCCGGAAGTGGACATCGACGCCGCCCGGCGGCGGATCGGCATGGTGTTCCAGCAGTTCAACCTGTTCCCGCACCTGACCGTGCGGCGCAACGTCACGATCGCCCAGGAGCGGGTGCTCAAGCGGCGCCGGGACGAGTGCGACAGCGTCGCCAGGGAGAACCTGGAGAAGGTCGGCCTGCTGGAGAAGATCGACGCCTACCCGCCCCAGCTGTCCGGCGGCCAGCAGCAGCGTGTGGCGATCGCCCGCGCGCTCGCCATGAACCCCTCGCTGATGCTGTTCGACGAGCCGACCTCCGCCCTCGACCCCGAGCTGGTCGGCGACGTGCTGTCGGTCATGCGGCAGCTCGCCGAGGACGGCATGACCATGCTGGTCGTCACCCACGAGATGGGCTTCGCCCGCGAGGTCGCCGACCGGGTGGTGTTCATGGACGGCGGCGTGATCGTCGAGGACGGACCGCCCGAGCAGGTCATCGCCGACCCGCAGCACGAGCGGACCCGCGAGTTCCTGCGCCGGGTGCTGCACCCCGGCGTCTGACGCCCGGAGCGCCCCCTTCGTGGAACAATGGCGTACTTCGACAAGGGGGATGGGCGGGGTGGGCGCGCTCTCGGAGCAGGTGCGGGCGGCGATCGCGAGCAACGTGCGGCACGCGCGGCACACGCGCGGGCTCAGCATCCGCGACCTGGCGGACCGCTCCGGCTTCAGCAAGGCGCTGCTGTCGCAGATCGAGCGCGGCCTGGCCAACCCCACGGTCGAGGTGCTGGCGGGGCTGGCCGAGGCGCTCGACCTGTCCTTCGCCGATCTCACCCGGACGCCGCTGTACGAACCGCAGGTGATGCGCCGCGCCGGCGACGACGCGGCGCGCACCCTGCTCAGCTCCCTCGACCGGCGGCGCTTCGACCTGTACGAGACGCCGCTGCCGCCGGAGCACGCCCACGAGAGCGCGCCGCACGGGCGGGGGTCGGAGGAGTTCGCCTACGTCCTGTCCGGGTCGGTGACCCTGGAGGTCGCCACGTACGAGGTCCGTCTCGAGGCGGGGGACGCCGTGCGGTTCTCGGCCGAGGCCGAGCACGGCTACCGGACCGGCGCGGAGCCGGCCCGGCTGCTGACGCTCGTCTCGATGCCCTCCGACTGACCCGCTACCCGAGGGCGATCATGCTCCGGTAGCTCGGCCGGCCGTACCACGCGAGCCGGTCCAGCGTCGCGGCGGGCAGCGGCAGGTCGAGCGCGTCGAGGTAGGTCTCACCCAGATGGGCGTCCGTCCAGGGGTCGTTGACGTGGAAGACATCGCCGTCCACCCCGTGGACGGCGATCCAGTGCGGGCAGCTCTCGTCGTGCATGCCGAGCTGCTCGATCAGCACGAGCGCCACCCCGCCGCCCTCGACCACCGCGCGGAGCCGGTCGAGGTCGAAGGCGACGGTCTCCACCTCGATGCCCCTGCGGGACAACTCGGCGCGGAACCCCGTCTGGATGAAGCGCCGCAACTCGCGCTCCTCGTCCGTACGGCACAGCTCAAGCAGGGTCGGCGCCTCGGTGGACAGCAGCACCTCCGGCCTGACGCCCCGGCCGGCGGCGGCGAGCGCGAGGCCCAGGGGGTCGCAGCCGGCCACCGTGGTCGCCTCGCGCCACAGCCGCAGCTCCTCCTCCCGGGAGGGCTCGCCCCCCAGCCCCAGCCCGGCAAGGGCCATCTGCAGCGCCACCGGCCCGCAGGTGAAGTCGGTGGTCTGCCGCATGTACGGCAGCGCCCGCGCGGGGGGCCGGTCGCGCCAGCACACCTGCCCGTAGCCGGTCTGCGGGGCGCCGACGACCGGGCCCGCCCAGGTGGGCACCGGCACCTCCCGGTAGCCCCGGCCCAGCGAGCGTTCCCATGCGACGTCCCGCGCCCCGAACGACCGCTTGACCGCCACCGCGCCCTCCCGCCAGGCGCGCTCCTCGACGGTGCGCACGAGCGTGTCGGCGACCGCGTCGTCGGACGCCCACACGTCCACGATCTTCCGGTAGGCGGTGAGCGGCCTGTGCACCTCGAAGGCGGCCCCGGCGAGCATCCCGTCCTCCGTACGGGCCGTGACGAGCGTGCGCTCCTGTACACCGCCCGTGAGCCGCCAGCGGCGCATCAGGTCGGCGGGCACGGCGTCGAGTCCGTCGGCGACGGAGGCCACGTCCCCCGTCACGGGCAGCACGTCGACGCGTAGTTCGGTCATCAGGATCTTCACTCCGCTCGGCTCGCCGCGGGCACGGACGCCAGCAGCCGTTGGGTGTACTCGTGGGCCGGGTCGTCGAGCACGCCGCCGACCGGCCCGGTCTCGACGACCCGGCCGCGGTGCATCACGTACACGCGGTCGGCGACCTGCCGCGCGACGGCCAGGTCGTGGGTGATGAACAGCAGGGTCAGCCCCAGGTCGCGGCGCAGGTCCGACAGCAGGTTGAGCACCTGCGCCTGGACCGATACGTCGAGCGCCGAGACGGGCTCGTCGCAGACCAGCACCTCGGCGCCGGGAGCGAGAGCCCGTGCGATCGCCACGCGCTGACGCTCGCCTCCGGACAGCGCGCGGGGCCTGCGCCGCGCGTACGCCGCGGGCAGGCCGACCAGGTCGAGCAGGACGGGCACCTCCGACCGGGACCGACCGGCCGCCTTGAGCGCCTCGGCCAGCGAGGCGCCGACGGTGAGGCCGGGGTTCAGCGCGGAGTACGGATCCTGGAACACGTACTGCACCCGCCTCGGGCCGGTGGCCCCGCCGCCGAACTCGACGCCTCCTCCGTCGGACCGTTCGAGGCCGACCACGCACCGCGCGAGCGTGGTCTTGCCGGAGCCGGACTCGCCGACCACCGCGACCGCCTCCCCCGCCGCGACCTCCAGGTCGACCCCGTCGAGTGCCGGCGCGGCCGAGCCGGGGAACCGCTTGGTCAGCCCGCGTACGGTCAGCAGCGCGTGCGAGGCGCCCGCCTCCGGAGGAGCGGCGGCGGCGGAAGGAGCGGCAGGAAGGGGCGCAGCGGCCGGGCGCACGTCCGAGGGCCGCACGCACGCCGCCCGGTGCCCGCTGTTTCCTCGGCCATGGGCGACCTCCGCCAGCGCCGGCTCGGCCGTGCGGCACGCCTCGACCGCCAGATCGCACCGGTCCTCGAAGGCGCAGGCGCCGATCACCGCGTACGGCCTGGGCACCGAGCCGGGGATCGTCGGCAGCGCCGGCAGGCGGTGGGTGACGGGCGGGTCGCAGGCCGCCAGCCGCGCCGTGTAGGGGTGCGCGGGCCGGTCCATCACCTCGGCCGCCGGGCCCTCCTCGACGAGCCGCCCGGCGTACATCACCATGATCCGGTCGGCCCTGGCCCGGGCGAGCCGCAGGTCGTGCGTGATCAGGATGAGGCCCATCCGATGCGCCCGCTGCAGCCCGGCGACGAGTTCGAGGACCTCGTGCTGGGTGGTCACGTCCAGCGCGGTGGTCGGCTCGTCCGCGATCAGCAGGCCCGGGCCGGCGGCCAGCGCGGCCGCGATCGCCACCCGCTGGCGCATGCCGCCGGAGAGCTGGAAGGGGTAGCGTCCGGCGACCTCCGCGGGCAGTCCCACCTCGGTCAGCAGGCGGGCGACCCCGGCGGCGTGGCCGGCGCGCGGCAGCGCCCATCCGATCTGCTCGCCGCAACGGTGCACCGGCGACAGCGAGGTGAACGGGTCCTGGAGCAGCAGCGCGATCCGTGATCCCCTGATGCGCTGCCAGGTCGTGCGCGCGGCCAGGTCGTACGCCTGCCCGGACAGCTCCAGCCGTCCGGTCGCGTGCACGCCCTCTGGCAGCAGGCCGGTCAGCGCCCTGGCGGTCATCGACTTGCCCGAGCCGGACTCGCCGACGATCGCCACGGTCTCCCCCGGTGCCACCGTCAGGTCGACTCCCGCGACGAGGATGCCCGCCGCCGAGGTCACCCGTACGTCGCGGGCGTCGAGCAGTGGAATCACCACGCCTTCTGTCATCGGTCGACCACCCTGCGGTCGAGCAGTTCCGACAGCCAGTCGCCGAGCAGGTTCACCGCGGTGGCGGTGAGGATGATCAGCACACCGGGCACGACGGCCGCGAGCGGGTTGTCGCCCAGCAGCGCGCGCCCGTCGGCGAGCTGGCGTCCCCAGTCCGGCGCCCCGGGCGGCACGCCGAGCCCGAGGTACGACAGCGAGGACAGCGCGACCAGCGCGAACGCCACGTTGAGCAGGAGGTTGGCGACCACGATCGGCACGATGTTGGGCGCGATGTGCCGGAACATGATCCGCGTCGACCGGATACCGAGGATCTTGGCCGACTCGATGTAGGGCCGGGGTGTCTGCTCCATGACCGCTCCCCGCACGAGCCGCACGTCGGACGGCGAGAACAGCACGATGAGCACGGCGACCGTGATCCAGTAGCCGCGCCCCACGAGCCCGGCGACCACGATGGCCAGCAGCACGGACGGCAGCGCCAGCAGCAGGTCGGCGTAGCGGCCTGCCAGCATGTCCACAATCCCGCCCCGGTAGCCCGCGAAGGTTCCGAGCAGGACCCCGATCACCATCGACCCCACGGCGACCACGATCGGGCCGGCCAGCGCGGAGCGGGCGCCCGCGAGCGAGAGCTGCAGGATGTCGCGGCCGAGCTGGTCGGTGCCGAACAGGTGGCCCTCGACGCCGGCACCGACCACGCCCAGGTAGACGTCCTGGTCGAGGGCGTGCGGCGCGAGCAGTTCCCGGCCCGCCGCGCACACCGCGACGGCCGCGAGCACGACGGCGGACAGGATCGCCACGACCGGCGGCCGCCGCTTCAGCCTCCGCTTCACCGGCTTCATCGGCGCACCGCCCTGGCCCGCACGCGCGGATCGATCGCGAGGTACGACAGGTCCACGGCGAGCGCGGTCACCGACACGACCAGCGCGACGACGAGCGTCAGCGCCTGCACCACGGGGACGTCCTTGAACAGCACCGACTCCTCCATGAGCGAGCCGAGGCCGGGCAGCGCGAAGGTGACCTCGATCAGCACGGTCCCGCCGAACAGGTAGGCCACCATCAGGCCGAGACTGGTCACGATGGGGATCGCCGCGTTGCGCAGCACGAGGCGCAGCACCCGTCGCTCGGACAGGCCGCGTCCTCGGGCGAACGTCACGTAGTCCTGGTCCAGCTCCCGGATGACCGCCGCCCTGGTCAGCTTCACCACGAAGGCGCCGAGCCCGAACGCCAGCGCCACCGCCGGGAGGACGAGATGCCAGAGGGCGTCGAGGAACCCCTCGCCGGTGCCGTAGACGGGGAACCAGCCCAACCCCAGGGCGAAGACGTACAGCAGGATCAGGCCCACCGCGAAGCCGGGCGCGCTGACGCCGACGACCGAGGCTGCCACGATCACGCGGTCGAGCGGCCGTCCGCGCCGTACGGCGGTGGCGATCCCGGCCGGGACGCCGGCCAGGACCGACAGCAGGAACGCCAGCCCGGCCGTGGCCGCCGTGACGCCGGTGCGGTCGAGCAGCAGCGGCCCGACCCGCCCTCCGGTGCGGATGGATGTGCCGAAGTCACCGGTGACCGCGTGGGACAGCCACCACCAGTACTGCGCGAGGAACGGCTCGTCCAGGTGGTGCAGCTCGCGGATCCGGGCCAGGGCCTCCGGCGTGACGTTGCGGGTGCCGAGCAGGTTGCGGGCGACGTCGCCGGGGGCGAGGTACAGCAGCGCGAAGACCAGCAGCGACAGCGCGAGCAGCAGTGCGAGCGTCGCGGCGGCCCGGCGCAGCGCGAAGGCGAGGACGGCGCGGTTCACTTAGCCGCGTAGACCTGGCCCGGCCAGTCGGCCAGCAGGGTGTAGGAGGTGTAGTCCTTGACACCGATCGCGCTGCCGAAGGCGGTCGCCGCCTGGCCCCACCACAGCGGCAGGTACGCGAGGTCGGCGGCCTGTGCGGTCTGGGCCTCGATCAGCAGTCCGGCCCTCTTCTCCGGGTCGGCCTCGGCGGCGGCCTTCGCCATCGTGGCGGCGATCGTGTCGCCGGCGTACTTGGCGGGGTTGCCCTCGCCGAGGAACCAGGTCGCCAGCTCGCCGGGGTCGCCGGTGGTGTTGAAGTACCACATGTAGCTCAGCGGCGGGAACCCGTTCAGCTCCGCCAGCCACTGCTCGATCGGCAGTTCCTTCACCTCGAGCGTGATGCCGATCTTCTTCAGGTCGGCGGCGAACGCCTGCGCGGCCGTCCCCAGGTGCGGGCCGGTGTTCGGGTAGGACAGGCTCGCGCTGAACCCGTTCGGCACCTTCGACTGCGCCAGCTCCTGCTTCGCCTTCCCTAGGTCGTAGGCGTACTGGGGGACGGCGGCCAGGCGCTGCGCCGCCTCCTGCGGCGTCCAGAGCCCGCCGAACTGCTCGGGCGTGGACAGCGCGGTGGCGACCTGCCCCCGGCCGCGGAGGATCTTCTCGACGATCGCCCGGCGGTTCACCGCGTGGGCGACCGCCCTGCGGACGTGCACGTCGTCGAACGGCGCGGCCTTCGTGTTGAAGGTCAGCCCGGCGTAGGAGCGGTCGGGCGCGTAGACGACCCGGGTGCCGGAGGCGCCCTCCCACTGGCGCGACTGGGCCAGCGGCACGTTGAGCGCCACGTCGGCCTTGCCGGCCTTCCACGCCAGCAGGCGGGTGTTCTCGTCCGGCACGAACTCGAACCGGATCTTCGCGATCTTCGGCCGGGTTCCGTGCCAGGTGTCCACTCGGGAGAACTCGACGTAGGAGTCGGGGACGAATCCCGTGACCTTGTACGGCCCGGTCCCGACGGGGAGCGACTGCGGGGTGCCGAATCCGCTCTTGGCGTTCTCCCACACGGCCTTGGGGGCGATCCACAGGGCGTCGGCGTTCGACGGGAGCCAGGCGAACGCCACGTCGGCGGCCTTGGCGGTGAGGGTGATCTCGGCGTCCCCGGTCTTCTCGGCCTTCTTCAGGTTGGCCCAGTAGGCCGCCGTGGCGGGCGAGACCTTCGCGTCCCCGGCCATCTCGATCGAGTGCAGCACGTCGTCGGCGGTCACCGGGGTGCCGTCGTGGAACCGGGCGTCGGGGCGGAGCCGGTAGACGTAGGTGGTCGGCGACGTGCGCTCGACGCTCGACGCCAGGGCGGGGACGATCTTCCCTGTGGTGTCGACGCCGACGAGCCCCTCCATGCAGATCCCGGCGACGTAGTAGTTGAGGATGCCCGACTCCTGCCCGGGATACAGGTTCGACAACGATCCGGGCAGCGACACCCGGAGCACCTCGATCTCCTTGCCGGTGTCCGCGCCGGCGGCGGCGCTTCCGCTCGACGCCTTCGAGCCGGCCGGTGAGGACGGCGCCGCGCCGCATGCCTCCAGCAGCGCCGCGGCCGACAGCACGGTCATGCCGGTGACCGCCGTCCTGAGGAATCCCCGGCGGGTGTGGACGCCGCGCTCGTCCGTTTCTGCCATGCCACGCCTTCCCTGTGACCTGGCTTGTCTACCAAGCCTCCCCAAGTGGATAGAAGTAGTAAACACCACATGAAGCCGGATCTTCCATACCTTTCCCGACTAAATGTGTAGAGATCTTGCGTGGCTCATTCGTGACAGCACCTTGGCGGCCTCAAGCTTTGGGACCCTGGACTGGGCGAAGGCCGGCGAGACCTACCACGTCGTCGTGCGCACCCTCGACACTGGCACGGCGCCACCGCCAAGCTGAACTCCTTCCGGGTGAAGTCCAGCGTGTGGACGGGGTGGCCGCCCGGCGAGTGATCCGGGTTATCGTGCCGATATGGGCAAGGTTTACGAGAAGCTCACCGACCGGCTGCGCGAGTTCATCTCCGCACAACCCGTCTTCTTCGTGGCGACGGCCCCCGAGCAGGGTGGCCACGTCAACGTATCGCCCAAGGGCTACGCGGACACCTTCGCGGTCATCGACGACACGACGGTCGCGTACCTCGATCTCGACGGCAGCGGCGTCGAGACCATCGCCCACATCCGCGACAACGGGCGCGTCACGCTGATGTTCTGCGCCTTCGCCGGGCCGCCGAAGATCGTGCGGCTCTTCGGCACCGGTCGGGTGGTGACTCCCGGCGACGCCGACTTCGCCGGGCTGCTCACGCTCTTCGGGCCGCACCCGGGGGTGCGCTCGGTCATCGTGGTGTCCTGCGACCGCATCGCCGACTCCTGCGGCTACTCGGTGCCCTTCATGGCGTACGAGCAGGACCGGGCGCTGCTCGACGACTGGGCCGGGCGCAAGGACGTCCAGCAGCGGCGGGACTACCGCGCCAAGAACAACCGGGAGAGCATCGACGGCCTGCCCGCGCTCGGCCCCGAGGAGACAGACCCGGTCCGGCAGCACTCCTGAACGCCGCCGGCGCCGGGCCGCGCTCTCGGCGCCGCGTCAGCGCCGGTAACCGGCCATCCGCTCCAGCCGGGCGATCCGCGCGGCGACCGGCGGATGCGTCGCGAACAGCCGGCCGAGCCCGGCGCAGCGGAACGGGTTCACGATCATCATGTGGCCGGCGGAGGCGAGCCTGCCGTTCTCCGGGAGGGGAAGCCGGCGCGCCTCCATCTCGATCTTGCGGAGTGCCGAGGCGAGAGCCAGCGGGTCACCGGTCAGCCGTACGCCCGCGTCGTCGGCGGCGAACTCCCGGGACCGCGAGATCGCTATCTGGATCATGGTCGCCGCGACCGGGCCGAGGATCATCACCAGGACGGCGCCGAGGAACCCCGGCCCGTCGTCCTTGTCCCCGGAGCCGGAGCCGAAGCCGGAGAACAGGCCGACGTACCCGAAATAGGTGATCATCGTGGCCAGCGCGCCCGCGACGGACGAGATCAGCGTGTCCCGGTTGTTGATGTGCGACAGCTCGTGGCCGAGCACCCCCTTGAGCTCGCGCTCGTCCAGCAGCCCGAGAAGGCCGTGCGTGACGCACACGGCGGCGTCACGCGGGTTGCGGCCGGTCGCGAACGCGTTGGGCTGCATGGTCGGCGACAGGTACAGGCGGGGCATCGGCCTGCGGGTCTCCGTGCACAGCTCGCGGACGACCCGGTAGAGCTGCGGCTGCTCGACCTCGGCCACGGGCCGGGCCCGCAGGGCCGACAGCGCGATCCTGTCTGCCGTGAAGTAGGCGACGCCGCAGGTCGCGAGTGCGACCACGACGGCGATCCGAGCACCGGCGCCGCCCCCCAGCCAGACCCCGGCCGCCAGGAGGAACGCGGACAGCGCCCCCAGCAGGACCGCGGTGCGCAGGCGGTTGTGGTGCACGCCTCCTCCTCACGGTTGGGTGCGTCCAGCCCTACCAACGCGCAGGTCCTGGGCGAACGTTCCCCGTGAGGTGCTCCGGCGTGCGAGAGGTCAGCTCTCCCCCTCGGGACCACCCTTCTCACCGGGTTGCCGGGACTTCTTCGGCAGTGAGCCGGGCGGCCGGATGGAGCGGACGTCGCGCATGGCGCGCGGCGGCTCGCGCCGGGGGCGGTTCCCGGGGCCGCCCGCGGCGCCGTTCCCGGACCCCTGCGACGCGCCGTTCCCGGGACCGCCCGCGGTGCCGTTCCGGGGACCGTTCGCGGGTTCGGTCCCGCGCGCGGGTTCCTTCCCGGGAGCGCCGGGGCGCTCCGCCGCGCCGCCCTCCGGCGCCCGGCCCGCCTCCGGGCCTGCGGGCTGCGTGGTCCCCTGTCCCGTGGGCCGCCCCGCGGCCTCCTCCGCGACGGACGCGCCCTCGTCGGGCCCCTTCGCCGGCCCCGTGACCGGCGGCCGGGCCGCCTGCCCGCGCGCGCCCGCCGACGGCCCCTTGAGCGGCCCCTTCGGCGGCTCGGCGCCGACCTCGTGCCCAGGCGGCGGGGGCACGGTCGCGACCCACTCGCCGAGCCTGTCCTTCTCGTGCAGGAGGTCGCGGACGTCGTACTCGGCGTACTCGAACTCCGGCGACCAGAACAGCGCGTCGAACGGGCACACCTCGACGCAGATGCCGCAGTACATGCACAGCGAGAAGTCGATCGCGAAGCGGTCGAGCACGTTGTGGGCGCGCGGGCGCCCGCCTCCCGGCGCCGGGACCGTCTCCTTGTGCGAGTCGATGTAGATGCACCAGTCAGGGCACTCGCGCGCGCAGAGCATGCAGACGGTGCAATTCTCCTCCACCAGAGCGATCACGCCCCGGCTGCGCGCGGGCAGGTCGGGGCGGACCTCCGGGTACTGCCCCGGCTCCGGCCCGTACGGCGCCTGCCGCGCGATCGCGGCCGGATCCCCGCCCGGTCCTTCTCCTGGTACGCACGCCATACCTCATTTTCGCGCACCGTATCGCGCACTGTGGACGGCGGCCGGGCGCACGGCTCCGTCCCCGTGGTTTTCCACATCGTCCACAGCCCAGTCCCCAGGGTTGTCCACAGGACGGGTGGAAGAAGGGCACGCACAAACGGCGACGAATCCGTATCGTCTGGACCATGAACGGCTATGGGGGACCGGGAGGCTACCCTCCCGCACCACAGGGACCACCGAATCCCTACTACGGGGGCTATCCGCCGCCGCCACCGCAACCGCCGTCCGGCGCCGCCAGCGTGTTCTGGGCGCTCGTCCCGCTCTTCACCTGCGGAGCGGGCACGCCCTTCACGATGCTGTACGCCGCCGTCCGGCGGCGCAGCGCCGCGCTCGGCCTGTCCGCCGCCGGATACGCCGCGCTGACGGCGGCGTGGCTCTACAACAGCGTGGTCTACGAAGACGTCCCCACCCCGTGGCCGGCGACCGCCGCCATCGTGATCGGCGCTCTCGGTCCCTGGCTCGGCGGGACCCTGCATTCCTTCCTGATCAGGAAGCGGGTCTTCGGCCTCGCCTCGCAACCCTCCACGCTGAACGAGCACGCACTGGCGGTCGCGCAGCACCGGCGCACGCTGCGGCAGCAGGCGAGGGAACTGGCCGAGCGGGATCCCGCGATGGCGCGCGAACTGCGGATCGGGCGGCCCGACCTGCCCCGGCAGTACGACGACGGAGGCCTGGTCGACCTCAACCGCGCTCCCGCTCCGATCATCGCGAGCCTGCCGGGGATGACCCTCGCCCTCGCCGACCAGGTCGTACGGGTCCGAGAGCAGGTGGGCGGTTTCGTCTCGGCCGAGGACGTCTCCGCCGCCGCGTCACTGCCTCCCCACCTCACCGCCGATCTCGCCGAATACGGCATCTTTCTCTCATAAACGCCCCGATTCCGGCCGCCGCCACATATCACTGGTTATTCGAGATGCGTTTCTCTAGGCTGCGAAGTGCTCCTTGCGCGTTTCGTCAGCCGCGACAGCCGGAGGGCACCAGTGACGGCACCGGAAATCGCCGAGTGCAGAGCGGACATGGCCGCGGCCGGCGCCGCCGCGCGGGACATTCTCGATGCGCTCGGCGCCGTGCCCCCGATGTTCGGCGACCACACCTGGCAGGGCCCGGCGGCCGATCAGTGGGCCGCCGGCTGGCAGGCGCGAAAGGTCCAGCTCACCAAGCTGCTCGACGCCGTTCTCACCGAGCAGCCACATCTCGTCGCCCGTGTCGAGGAGGCGGAACGCCGGAGGGCCGCCTCATAACCCGTCGTCACGGAGTTCGCCGGGGAGAGGGGACACAATGGGGGAATTCGTCGGGGTCGATCCCGAGAATCTGAAGGAGCTGACCAAACGGCTGGAACATCTCCACGACCTGCTCGCCCGGCAGGGCCCCGCGATTCACCAGAAGATGCAGAAATGGGGCAGTGAACTCAGCTTCGCCTCGCTCTCCCGCCTGATCGCCGCCGCGCTCGACGACGTCCGCGACATGGACGCCCGTACGACCAGGGCGTACGAACTGGCCAGGGAACAGGGGTGGAGCGTCATGACCCGGGCCCCGGGCGTGCTCGGGCCGGTCTTCACCCGTCCCCCGGTCGTACGGCTGGACTGGGAGGCGACGGGGCGGAGCGGCGACCAGGGCAGGCGTGACGCCGAGGCGCTGACCGCCGCCCTCGCGGCCAAGGACCCCGAGGCGGCCCGCGCCGCCCTGTCGATGTTGCCCGAGCACCTGGAACGTCACCTCGCCGACAAGGACTACCAGGCGGCCTTCTGGGCGGGCGCCGGGCCGCTCGCCGTACAGGCCGCCCGCACGCTGTACAACCGCACCGGACCGGCCCTGTTCAGCGCGGAGAGCGTGGGCATCCTGCGGGCGCTCGGCGCCTCGCTGGCCGCCGCGAGCCGGATGCGCGTGGGCACCGGCAAGGAGAGCCGTCCCCTCCTCTCCACCGCGGCCCGCGACGCCATGACCCGCGGTTCCGACCCCTGGTCGGCCGGCATGCTGGCCAAGTACGGCCCGGACGGCCGTTCGTGGGACCCGCGCCTGCTCGCCGACCTGACCCGGACCATGCTCGACGCCCGCGCCGCCGGCAAGACGATCTGGCCTCCCGCCCGCGGCGAGGCGGAGACCGACACCGGCGCCACCCGTCACCAGCGCCTCATGGCGGAGTTCGACGCCGTCGGGGCCGTCCTGCGACGGGCCGCCGAGAACGGCGTCGCGGCCCGCCACGTGCTCGGCGACCCCGCCACCGGCCTCAGGTACACCCGCATGCTGGTCAGCGACTCCTGGCACACCCCCGGCTACGATCCCGGCCGGTTCCTCAGCTCGTACGTGCATCCGGGAGGCGCGCTTCCCCCCGTCGGCCGGGTGGACCTCTCCACTCCTGTGGGGGCCTTCCTCAAGGCCGCCGTCTCCGCCGAACGCGGCACCTCCGCCGACGCCGAGGAGTCCGCCTGGTCCGTCGTCCACATCGTCCAAGCCACCGCCGACTTCGCCACCGCGAGTCCCGACCGAGTTCTTCCCGACCCGATCCGCGCCTCGCTCGCCTTCGCGGCGGCCCGCTACCTGCCCGACTTCGCAATGAGCGCGGGAAGACCATACGGGTCGGGAGTGATCCCGCTCGGGAACCACGACGGCAACCCATGGGTGGCCGTCGCCGACGGCTCTCAGCTGGAGCTGTTCTTCCCGGCAGCACTGCACGGGTCGAAGGAGTACCTTGCGTTCAAGGCGCTGATGGATACCAGAGTGTCGGCGGCCGTGGCCGCGACCGTCAAGGATCCGTCCGACGCCGACTACCTCAGCGAGATGGCCGGACTCTTCGGTCTTGTGGAGCGCACCCAGGCGGACCAGAACTTCGCCGAACACGATCGGCAGGACGAGGAAGCGGAACGAGGCCAGTTGCTCCTCGCGATGTTCACCGGCGGTTTCGGCGCACTGAGCTTCGAGAAGACATGGGGTCCGGGCGTCATGACGCAGTTCCTCACCGGAGTCGGGGGGCCGGTGGTGGACGACGCACTGGACACCGACCACAAGTGGAAGGCCCTGCAGGACAACGCCGCCGGCTTCAGGAAGCAGGTCCTTCATGTGGAGCTGCCGGTCGTGCAAGGGTTGATCGACGCCGGCGCGCTCCGCCCTCCCGAGGACGCGACGTGGTTCGCCGACGGCCGCCTCAGACCTGATCCCTCGTTCACGAGCTGGCTCAGCAGGCATGCGGAAACCCGGTACGGGGGGAGGCGGCTCGAGGACTGGATCAAGGAGGCTCAGCTGGCGATGAGGTTGCAGCAATGACTGGATTCCTGCGACGCTCCGCGGTGGCAGCGGCACTCCTCCTGGTTCTCGTGGCCTGCGATCAGGACGGTCGACAGAAGCACGAGAGCGACATCGCGCGCCGAGGACCTGCGCTCGTGGCGGTCGCACAGTGCCTCATCGACCATGGACAGGTGCCGCGGGAAGAGGTCCGAGGCCGTTCCTGGTACAGGAATGACCGGGTTATCCCGGATGCTTCCTTCACCGTCTGGGTGAGCGGCCATCGCGACACTGTTTACGAGGGGAAGACGCTGCAGGCGTGGGAGGACGAGGCGACGGCGGCGTGGCCGGGGTGGAGGTGCCCGTTCTGATGCCGCACCGCCGTCACAGGTGCGGCAGGAGCGCGGCGCGGCAGGAGCCGGCGCGGGAGTAGCACGGCGTCGAGCGCGCCGGTTGCGGGAGTCCCCTCAGGAGGACCCCCAGCCGGGCGGGACGCCCGGGGGGAGCGTTCTGCGGCGGCTCGGGGAGCCCTGGCCGGACTCCCCCGGTTCCTTGGCCCCCGGCCACGCCTTGGCGACCCGGGCGGCCAGCACGAAGTCCTTGCGCAGCGGGTGGCCCTCGAAGCCGTCCGGCAGCAGCAGCGGGCGCAGGTCCGGATGGCCGTCGAACACCACGCCGAACATCTCGTACGTCTCGCGCTCGTGCCAGTTCGCGCCCCGGAAGACGCCCGTCGCGGTCGGCAGGCGGGGGTCGGCGCGTGGCACTCGGGTGCGTACGAGCAGGTGCGCGAACGCGACGGGGTCGAACACGTGGGCCACGACGGAGAACTCCTCCGGCGGCTCGTCCACGGCGGTCAGCCAGTCGAAGAACGCGAACCCGGCCGAACGCGCGGCCTTCAGCGCGTCGATCCATTCGCCGGGCTCCACGTCGAGCACGGCCTGGCCGAAGGAGTCGCCGACGCGGGAGCCGTACGGCTCCGGCAGGGCGCTCATGACTCCGCGCCAGGGAGGGAGGGGTCCGCGGCCGCCTCGCCCGCGATCTTCTCCTGCAGCTTCGTGATCCCGTGCAGCAGGGCCTCGGGACGCGGCGGGCAGCCCGGGACGTACACGTCCACCGGGATGATCTGGTCGACGCCCTTGGTCACGCAGTAGGAGTCCCAGTACGGCCCGCCCGAGTTGGAGCAGGCGCCGAACGAGATGACGTACTTGGGGTCCGGCATCTGCTCGTACAGCCGCCGCACGGCCGGGGCCATCTTGTCGGTGACCGTGCCCGACACGATCAGCAGGTCGGCGCGGCGCGGGCCGTCCGCGAACGGGCTGACCCCGTGGCGGATGAAGTCGTGCCTGCTCATGGAGGTGGCGACGAACTCGATCGCGCAGCACGCCAGGCCGAAGTTGAACACCCACAGTGAGTAACGGCGGCCCCAGTTCAGCACGAACCGCATCGGCTCGGGCAGCGGCCGCGCCATCGGGCCCACCGTCGGCATCGGAAGATCGTTCACGGGCATGTGCTCACCGCCATACCCCCATTGTCCTCCGCCGGAGGGACCGGTCACGTCAGGCCCGGAAACAGCCCATGACCACGGCAGATGAGCCGGAATGCCCCTCTCACCGCCTACCGGGTACCCCTGAATATCGGGGGGCACGATCTCAAGGGCTGAACGCTGACGGTCTCAGCCCGATCCCCCGCATATAGTTGAGGATCGTGACCCGACCCATGCTCGTCGCCCGCTTGCACGTGGACCTGTGCCGGCTCGCCTCGGGCCTGTGTCGCCCGGACGGTTCATGAGGCTGACGGTGCGCCACCCCGGCGGCCGGAGCAACCAGTGGAAACACCCCGCAGACGGCGGGCCGGCAAGTCCCGGTAGACAGCACGTCAAGTGCGCACTACGGAGAAACCAGCCTGACCCCGATGGATCTAGCATGGACATGACAACGTGCCACAAGCAGACAGGCCTGGGCGCGTCAAGGAGGACTGAGGAGCTGTGACCAAGCAGGTTCAGCAGCTCGACCGCGTGATCATCCGGTTCGCGGGTGACTCCGGCGACGGAATGCAGCTCACCGGTGACCGGTTCACGGCGGAGACGGCCCAGTTCGGCAACGACCTGTCGACGCTTCCCAACTTCCCGGCGGAGATTCGTGCGCCCGCCGGCACCCTGCCCGGGGTGTCGAGCTTCCAGCTGCACTTCGCCGACCACGACATCCTGACCCCCGGCGACGCGCCCAACGTGCTCGTCGCGATGAACCCCGCCGCGTTGAAGGCGAACATCGGCGACCTGCCACGCGGCGCCGACATCATCGCCAACACCGACGAGTTCACCAAGCGCAACCTGCAGAAGGTGGGCTACCCGGGCAACCCGCTCGAAGACGACTCGCTGAAGGAGTGGCGGCTCCACGCGGTGCCGCTCACCTCGCTGACCGTACGGGCGCTCGACGGCTTCGACATCTCGAAGAAGGACGCCGAGCGGGCCAAGAACATGTTCGCGCTCGGCCTGCTGTCGTGGATGTACAACCGGCCGACCGAGGGCACGGTCAAGTTCCTGGAGTCCAAGTTCGCGCGGAAGCCCGAGATCGCCAAGGCGAACATCGCAGCCTTCCAGGCGGGCTGGAACTACGGCGAGACGACGGAGTCGTTCTCGGTCTCCTACGAGATCAAGCCGGCCACCCTCACGCCGGGCGTCTACCGGAACATCTCCGGCAACCAGGCCCTGGCGTACGGGCTGATCGCGGGGGCGGTGCAGGCGAAGCTGCCGCTGTTCCTGGGCTCCTACCCGATCACCCCGGCCTCCGACATCCTGCACGAGCTGTCCAAGCACAAGCGGTTCGGCATCCGCACCTTCCAGGCCGAGGACGAGATCGCCGGGGTGGCCGCCGCGCTGGGCGCCTCCTTCGGCGGGTCGCTCGGCGTGACCACCACCTCGGGCCCCGGCGTCGCGCTGAAGGCCGAGACCGTGGGCCTCGCGGTGACCACCGAGCTGCCGCTGATCGTCGTGGACGTGCAGCGGGCCGGCCCCTCGACCGGCATGCCGACCAAGACCGAGCAGACCGACCTGCTGATGGCCATGTACGGCCGCAACGGCGAGTCCCCGGTCCCGGTTCTGGCCCCGGCCACGCCGTCGGACTGCTTCACGATGGCGGTGGAGGCGGCGCGCATCGCGGTGAAGTACCGCACGCCCGTGATGCTGCTGTCGGACGGTTACCTGGCCAACGGCTCGGAGCCCTGGCGCATCCCGGAGGTGTCGGAGCTTCCCGACATCTCCGCGCCTTTCACCACCGAGGCCAACGGCGAGGACGGCACGTACCTGCCGTTCAAGCGCGACCCGGAGACGCTGGCCCGCCCGTGGGCGGTGCCGGGTACGGCGGGCCTGGAGCACCGGATCGGCGGCATCGAGAAGGCCGACGGCACCGGCAACATCTCCTACGACCCCGACAACCACGACAGAATGGTCCGGCTGCGCCAGGCCAAGATCGACGGCATCGACGTGCCCGATCTGACGGTCGACGATCCCAGTGGCGACGCCCGCGTGCTGGTGCTCGGGTGGGGCTCGACGTACGGGCCGATCGCGGCGGCTGCCCGGCGGGTGCGCGCGGCCGGGCACAAGGTGGCCCAGGCGCACCTCCGTCACCTGAACCCGCTGCCCGCCAACACCGGCGAGGTGCTGCGCTCCTACGACAAGGTGCTGCTGCCGGAGATCAACCTCGGGCAGCTCGCCATGCTGCTGCGAGCCCGCTTCCTGGTCGACGTGATCAGCTACAACCGCGTGCGGGGGCTCCCCTTCAAGGCCGAGGAGCTCGCCGCCGTCATCGGGGAAGTGATCGAGAGTGTCTGACAGCTTCAACGGGGGCCTCAACGGCAAGGGCCTGGCCCTGATCCCGCGCACCGACTCCAAGCAGACCCTGAAGGACTTCAAGTCCGACCAGGAGGTGCGCTGGTGCCCGGGCTGCGGCGACTACGCGATCCTCGCCGCGGTGCAGAGCTTCCTGCCCGAGCTGGGGCTGCGCCGGGAGAACATCGTGTTCGTCTCCGGCATCGGCTGCTCATCCCGCTTCCCGTACTACCTGAACACCTACGGTTTCCACTCGATCCACGGGCGGGCACCGGCGATCGCGACCGGCCTGGCCGCCTCCCGGCCCGACCTGTCGGTGTGGGTCATCACCGGTGACGGCGACGCGCTGTCGATCGGCGGCAACCACCTCATCCACGCGTTGCGCCGCAACGTCAACCTGAACATCCTGCTGTTCAACAACAGGATCTACGGCCTGACCAAGGGGCAGTACTCCCCCACCTCCGAGATCGGCAAGATCACCAAGTCGACCCCCATGGGCTCGCTGGACAAGCCGTTCAACCCGATCTCGCTGGCACTCGGGGCCGAGGCCGGGTTCGTCGCCCGGACCATGGACAGCGACCGCAAGCACCTGCAGGGCGTGCTGCGCCAGGCCGCCGAGCACCGCGGGGCCTCGCTGGTGGAGATCTACCAGAACTGCAACATCTTCAACGACGGGGCCTTCGACACGCTGAAGGACCCGGGCACCCGGGACGAGATCACCGTACGGCTGGAGCACGGTCAGCCGATCGTGTTCGGCACCGGCGAGAACGAGCGGGCCGTACGGCTGTCGCCCACGGGCGGCGTCGAGGTCGTGCGCCGCGCCGAGGTGGCCGACGGGGAGATCCTGGTGCACGACGCCCACAACCCCGACCCATCGCTCGCGTTCGCGCTGTCGCGGCTGGACGAGCCGGCGTTCGAGCACGTGCCGATGGGCGTCTTCCGCTCGATCGACCGCCCGTCCTACGACCACCTGCTGAACGAGCAGCTCGCCACGGCCACGGCCGACAAGGGCGAGGGCAGCCTCGCCGACCTGCTCCACGGCGGGGACACCTGGACCATCGGCTGACGCCACCGACAGACCTCACGGCCCCGGTTCTTCAGGACCGGGGCCGGGGCTTTTTCTGAAGGCGAAGGCATCACCATAAGTCCCCATTTTCCGGGGGCCGTGAATGGCATACTCGAACCGCGCCGCGGGGCGGTGCCCGAGTGGGATCAGTGTGCCGACGCTACGGAGGGGCTCTGTTGATGGACCTGTACCGCCGGGCGCCCGGGACAGGGCTGCGCTATCTGGGCCATGCCGGGTTCGTCGCCGAGCACCAGGGCGTCCGGCTGCTCATGGATCCCTGGTTCTACCCCGCGTTCCTGCACTCGTGGTTTCCGTACCCCGACAACCGGCACCTTCTGGACGTGGTGACCAGTGGTCGTTTCGACTACCTCTACGTCTCCCACGCCCACGAGGACCATTACGACGAGCGCCTGTTACGCATGCTGGACAGGTCGATCACCGTAATCGTCCCCCGGTACCGCTCGAGAATCATGGTGAAGCGGTTCGCCGCGCTGGGCTTCGCCGACGTCGTGGCGCTGGGCCACAAGGAGTCCCACGAGCTCGCACCCGGCTTCACCGTGACGATGTACCTCGACACCAGTCACAAGGAGGACAGCGGGCTCCTGCTCGACCTGGACGGCTACCGCTTCCTCGATCTCAACGACTGCAACACCCCGATGTCGGAGCTGCCCGGCGACGTCGACCTGCTCGCCGCGCAGTACTCGGGCGCGATGTGGTACCCGAACTGCTACGACTATCCGCCCGAGGTGATGCGGAAGAAGGTCGAGGCCGTCCGGGGGGACCTGCTGGACACGCTCTACCGCAAGGTACGGATCACCGGGGCCGCCGCCTACCTGCCGTCGGCGGGCCCGGCCTGCTTCCTCGATCCGGTCCTGGAGGCGTACAACGACAGGGAGGCGACGATCTTCCCGCAGTGGGAGGATGTGGCGGACCGGTTCGCCGAAGCGTGCCCCGGCGTCGAGGTGCTGCGGCTCTTCCCGGGCGACGTGGTACGGCTGGACGACCAGCCCGGCGGCACGCTGGTGGAACGTGACAGCGACGCGCCGCCCGCCGAGGACCTCGCCGCCTATCGGGAGCGGCGCCGCGACGAGTGGGGCGCGTTCTACGACGAGCCGGCGGAGCCGGTGACCATCGAGGAGATCGAGGCGTACTTCGCCAAGCTGCAGAGCTGGAACAAGCGCTTCCTGGGCGACTTCGCCAAGGACGTCCGCCTGGTGGCGGACGGCCGCATGTGGGACGTGCGCCTCGGCCACCTGGCCGAGCACTTCGTGATCGAGGGCGAGGAGCCGTACGACCCCGAGTACACGCTCCTGCTGTGCCCCAGGACGATGAGGGCGGTGATCGAGGAGCGGACCGGCTGGGAGGAGGCCCTGCTGTCCATGCGGGTGGGCCTGCACCGCGAGCCCGACGTCTTCGACCTGACCTTCATGAGCCTGCTGCGGTACGGCAACCAGCCCGTGCAGACGATGCAGATGCTGCGGGAGCGGCAGAACACCGAGACCATCGAGCGTGACGGTCTGCGCATGCAGCGGTTCTGCCCGCACGCGGGCGAGGACCTCACCCATGCCGTCATCTGCGACGGCGTCGTCGAGTGCCCCCGTCACCACTGGAAGTGGGACGCGACCACGGGGGAGTGCGTCGACGGCGGCACGCTGCCCCTGCGGGTGGAACCGCTGACCTGACGGCTCGCCGGAGCGCCGGGAGCCGCGACTACGTGGCGCGGAGCTTGTCGTAGTACGCCAGGCATTCGTCGTAGGCGGGCAGCAGGCCGGCGGCCATGGCCTCCGACAGCGTGGGGGCGGCGGCGTCCTTCGGCGACAGGATCGGCTCCAGGCCGGCCGGCCAGGCGATGCCGAGCTCGGGGTCGAGCGGATGCACCCCGTGCTCGCGCCCGGGCGCGTAGGGCTCCGAGCACAGGTAGACGACCGTGGCCAGTTCACTGGTCGCCATGAAGGCGTGCCCGAGCCCCTCGGCGAGGTAGACGCCCCTCCTCGTGACGTCGTCCAGTTCGACGGCCTCCCAGCGGCCGAAGGTGGGCGACCCGGTTCTGAGGTCCACGACCACGTCGACGACGGACCCGGCCACGCAGGTGACGTACTTCGCCTGGCCGACCGGCACCTCGGCGAAGTGGACGCCTCTCAGCACCCCCCGGCGGGAGACCGAGCAGTTGGCCTGGGCGAGGCGCATGGAGTGCCCCACGGCCTCCGCCAGCCCGTCCGCCTTGAACCACTCGAGGAAGTCGCCCCGGTCGTCGGCGTGGATCGCCGGGGTGAAGGTGTACGCCCCGGCGATCGGCAGTTGTCTCATGTCAGAGTTCGACCGTGGTCCGGGTGCCCTGCCACACGTTGTTCTGCCACACGTTGCCGGGCGCCGATCTGTCGAAGTGCGCCACCGGGCCGTACGCGCCGCAGTTGGAGAAGAGCGAGCGGCTGAACACGTTGTCGCGGACCACGACGTTCCTGCTCGACCCGGCCTTGTCACCGCCGCCGTAGAAGCAGTAACCTCCGCCGCCGATCAGGTTGCCCTGGATGAGGACGTTGGTGACGGGACCGAGGCTGGTGGCCAGCATGATCGCGCTCGTCTGTCCGACGGGGTTGAGGATGGTGTTGTTCTTGATCACCAGCGGTGCGCTTCCCGACGAGCCCTCGGTCTGGATGCCGTCGACGTGGTCGCCAGTGAACGCGCGCAGGTCGTGGATGTAGTTGCCCTCGATGGTCCCGCGCCCGGTGTTGATCGCGTCCGTCGCGTCGTGGATGTCGTTGCCGCGGATCGTGATGTCGCCGTCCCCGATGTTCTTGACGGCCACGGCGAGCTGGCGCCTGCCGTCCCCGGCGATCTCACAGTGGTCGACGACGAGGTTGCCGTGGCCGTTCCTGAGCTGGACGCCCCACTCTCCGGTGGTGATGATCCTGCAGTTGCGCAGGGTCACGTTGTCGGCGTAGACGTCGATCGCGTCGGTGAACTCCACGCCGTCGTAGACGGCGCCGTTCTGCCGGAGTTCGCCGCCCTTCATCCGGGTGAACACCGTGCCCTTCGCGGGGCCCGTGGTGGAGGCGTCGGGGAATCCGTTCGCCGGCGGCGGAGCCTGGGTGGGCTTCGAGCTCGGCTCGGACGTCGCCGTGGGAGTGGCGGAGCGGCCGGGCCCCGTGGTCGGGGTGGCGCGCGGGCTGACGCGCGGCGTCACGGGCGGCGTGACGGGCACGGTCACCGTCGGGGTCGCCGCAGGCGTGGTCGTCGCCGTGTCGTCCGGGTACGCCGGCGTCACCGGCGCCCCCGGCGTCTCCGCGGGCTTCTGGGGGGGCTCTGTCGGGTCCGAGGCCGGCGGCTCGCCCTCCTCGCCCGTCGGATCCGGGACCACCGTGGTGTAACGGAAGACGACGTCGACGAAGTAGTTGTAGCCGGCGGGGTTGGAACGCCGGGGGAAGGACGGCCGGCCGTAGGAGAAGACGCCGTTGCGCTCCGCCGGCGCGACCAGGGGGCCCACCTCCAGCGGCCCTTGCGTGAACACCCCGCGCTGCGCCACGTACCTGCCGGCGCCGCTGTTGTAGGAGACCGTGTAGGTGCGTCCGGCCTCCAGCGCCACCGGCGCCGACAGCCGGGCCTCCTGCCAGCCTCGGCTGGTCTCGGAGCGGAAGGTGACGCGTGCCAGCAGCGCCCCGCGGTCGCTCCACAGGCTCCCGATGTGCCGGCCGGAGTCACCCCGCGCCTTGAGGAAGCGCAGCGCGACGACCTGACCCTCGACCTGGGGGACGAACCGCATGCCGACCTCGACCGGCATCGGATCGCGCCGGGTCCTGGCCGACTGCGACTCCGGCGCGAAGCTGGCCTGCAGGACCCGCTCCTGGGCGACGGGAACCGTCGGGCCGAGCGACGTCTCGGGCGAACGGCTGGTGAGGGCCACGGTGACCGCGACCCCGCCGACGGCGCAGGCGGCGAGCAGCGACACCAGGCCGGGCAGACGGCTCCGCCGGCCGCTCGCGCGCCTCGAGCTACGTACCATCGCTCTGCCTCCGACCTACGCGCCCGGTCGAGCGCCTCGTTTCCGCCGACTCAGCGATATACCCAAGCGGTCATTGTTGCGGCTGCGACACGACGAGACAACAAGAATGGCAGAGTTCGTCTATTTTTCAGTTAAACAAACCGAGTGTCGGAATTATCCGTCCTCACGGCTCCACCGGACGGCCGGTGTCGAGCCAGACGTTGTCCCGCCACTCGTTACCGCGCCCGGCGGACTCCCAGGCGTTGACCGGTCCCCATCGGCCACCCTTGGGGAAGAGCTGCCGGGTCCAGACGTTTCCGATGACCTTGATGTTGCTGGTGGCGTGTTTGTCGTCGGCCCCCCGCCCCGCGTAGAGGCTGTAGCCGCCGCCCCCCAGCAGGTTGCCCTCGATCAGGACGTCGTGCGGGGCGCCGAAGTCCTGGAACAGGCCCACGGCCGAGGTCTGCTCCTGCTGGTTGAACAGGGTGTTGTTCCTGATGATCAGCTTCAGGCCGGCCGCGGGACCGCTCCCCGCCTGGATCAGGTCGACGTGGTCGTCCTTGCCCGGCGACGGGTCGTGGATGAAGTTGCCCTCGATGAGGCCGTGCGAGGTGACGACGCCGTCGGCGGTGCCGGAGATGTTCGTACGGCGGACGGTCAGCATGCCGCCGAAGTTGAGCACCGCTTGGTCGATCTTGTGCCCCGGCGTGCTGACGATCTCGCTGTCCTCTATCACCAGGCCGCCGACGCCCTGCCGCTGGATGATCCCCCAGCCCTGGTGGGAGTCGCTGACGACCCGGGTGCGGCGGATGACGACGTCGTCGGCCTCGACGCTGATGTCTCCGTGGACCTCGTAGCCGTCGATCACCTCGCCCGGGGTGGTCACCCGGAGGACCGGATTGGGGATCAGCTGGATGTCGCCGACCCCCGTCGTCTTCGCGTTCGGCCACCGGGACGCGTCGATTGCGCCGGAGGCGCGGGAGGACGGCGTGGCCGTCGCACGCACGTGCAGGCTCTCCCGCTCGCCGGGACGCGGCACGGCCACCAGCCACACGACCGCTCCGCCGACGACGGCGCCCGCGAGAAGGGCCGCGACCAGCCTCCCCCACCCTGCCGGTGCCATACGTTGTCCCTTCATCGTGACGGTACGGGAGCCCGCGGCGGCGGTGCCGCCGCCGGCGCTCTGCGCAACCGGAGCCAGCTTCGCCGGGAGGCGAGCACCCGGTCCGCCACCACGGCGCTCTTCACCACGACCATGACTACCAGCAGAGCGAGGACGGCGGCGGCCTGTTTGGTGTGCCTGGGCACCTCGACGGCCTTCCGGGTGCTCGCCACGTTCTTCAATCGGAGAAGGTAGTAGTCGTCGTCGGCGCCCGCGGACATCTGCCAGGACGCCAGCCTGACCCGCATCGCCCGGACCAGCACGGTCATCGCCTTCTCCGCCTCGGCGGCCGCGGGGGCGAAGGTGTCGAGCACGATGTACGGCTGGTCGTGGGTCGGCACCTCCTCGCTGCCCTGGTTGTCCATCACGACCCGGTAGTCCGCGCGCCCGCCCGCCCTGGCCACCTCGTCCCGGGACCTGTCGTCGTCGAAGGACGCCGCCAGCAGTTCGGCCGTCCCGATCGTGCTGGAGGTGAACTTGGTCTCCTCACCCTGCCGCACCACGGAAACCACGCTGTGCGCCTGGTAGGAAGCGGGGGCCAGTTCCGTGACATAGAATCCGGGGCCGCCGATCGCGACGATGACGAACAGCACCACCAGCGGATGCCGGAAAATCGCCCTGAATATGTGGCGAATAGTCACGGAACGCTCCAAGCGGGGTGCAAGGGACCGTCTGAACGTGCCATTGTTGCACCACGCGACTCGGGGCGCATCGCGAATCAGGGCGCGCTTCCCCGGCCCGGCTGGCGGAACGTCCTGTCGTAGGGGACACTTTGTGGGTCCGTTTACCTGGGAACGGTCCGGCGGTCCAGGGACGGCCCGTCCGGTACCGCCCGCATGAGCACACCGGCGTCACGACTATTCACGCGGGGTGGAAGTTGATGGAGGTCCGGTGGACCTGATGGAGGCCGTGTTCGTCCTCGCGCGCCGATGGACGATCACGATTCCCCTGCTGGTGCTCACGATCGCGGCCGTGACGGCGGGATACCTTCTGCTGCCCTGGACCTACGAGTCCTCGGGGACCGTCGTGTTCCTCACGTCGAGGCAGATCGCCGAGAAGAACACCGGTGGCAACCCGTACCTGGCCTTCGACGGGTCCCTGTCGATCACCGCGGAACTGGTCGGCCGCGCGGTCGACGACGAGCTCACCGCGCAGGACCTCGCGCAGCATGGTCTCACCGGTACGTACGAGACGCAGATCCCGCCCGACAGCCGCGCCCCCCTGCTCAAGGTGACCGTCACCCACAGCGACCCCGCCATGGCGCAGGCGACCATGGAGGCGATCCTCAAGAGGATCCCCGCCGCGCTCGACGACCTCCAGAAGACCAACAGCTCCATATCCCAGGTCCGGCTCTCGGTGCTCACCAAGAGCAAGAAGCCGGAGCGGGTGGCGACGTCGAAGATCCGGTCGCTGGTGGGAGTACTCGCGGTCGGTCTCATGCTGACGGTCGGCGCGCCGCTGATCATCGAGTCGATCAAGAACCCGCGCCGGCCGATCCAGCCCAAGCGCGCCCCGGACCCGAACGGCGAGCTCGCGCCGAAACGGCTCCGGCTGGACGACGACGCGCCCACGGCCGTCCACGTCTGGCCGCCCGCGGCGGCCGCCCCCGCCCGCCCGCCGGCGAGCGGGAGTCCGCCGGAGCCGGCTCGACCGAGGAGGGACGGGCAGGGTTCGAGCCGGAGCAGGACCCGGGGCACGCGCAGAACCCCCCGCGCGAATCCCGACGGGAACCCGAACGCCGCCGACGGCCGGAACGACACGGCCTGGCCGAGGGAGACCGACGATGGCCGGAACACGAGAAGATACCCCTAGGGCGCGGCGGAAGGCATGGTCAACGGCGCGGTCGACGGCGTGAGCGACCTTTCCGAGCCGGTTCTCGACGACGAGGCGTCGCGTCGGCGGCTGCCCTTCTCCGTGGACGCCGTGACCGTGCTCAGCCTGCTGGTCGTGGCGCTCGTGCTGATCCCGTCGCGATACGTGGTGGGCCCGCTCGGCTCCGCAGGCACCCCCGCCATCCTCGTCGCCGCGGTGGCGTTCGGCTGGTACTGCGCGTCGATCTTCACGGAGCGCTCCACGCCGCTGCGGGGGCGGCAGCCGGTCAGGACCTCGATCTTCGTCTACGTGTGCGCCATCCTGGCCAGCTTCGTGGCGGCCACGACCCGGCCGATCTCCCCGGATGAGCTGCAGGCGGCCAACACGGCGCTGCTGCCCGTGATCGGCTGGTGTGGCATCGCCCTGCTGGCCGCCGACGGAATCCCGAACCGCGAGCGCCTCGACGTGCTGCTGCGCAGGTTCGTCATGGGGGCGACGTTCGTGGCCATCGTGGGGATCGTCCAGTTCGCCACGGCGTTCGACCTGTCGCAGTACCTGGCGTTTCCCGGGCTCAAGGTGAACGGGACGTTCATCTCGCTGTACAACCGCGACGGCTTCAACCGGCCGACCTCGACGACGATCCACCCGATCGAGTTCTCCGCGACCCTCGCGATGGCGCTGCCGCTCGCCCTCCACAACATGCTGTACGGCCCGGCCGCGAAGCGCTGGTCCAACCGTTTCTGTGTGGCGGCGCTCGCGGTGGCCATCCCGCTGACCGTGTCCCGGACCGCGGTGCTCGGCATGGCCGTCACGTTCGCCGTCCTCATGCCCACCTGGCCGAGAGCGTGGCGGCACGCCGCCTACGTCGCCCTGTTGATGTTCACGGGCGTCATGGGCGTGGCGGTGCCCGGCCTGCTGGGGACGTTCAAGCGGATGTTCCTCGGGATGAACGAGGACTCCAGCGCCACCGCGCGCACCGACGACTACGCGGCGGTCGCCGAGTACTTCTCCCAGCACCCCTTGTTCGGCCGTGGTGTCGGCACCTTCCTGCCGCACGTCTACCGGATCCTGGACAACCAGTACCTCGCGACGCTGGTGGAGACGGGCGCGTTCGGGCTGTCGGCCGTGCTGCTCATCTTCGTGTGCGGGTGGACCGTCGCACGCCGCTCGCGGCGCAAGTCCGCGGACGCGCCGACCCGTCATCTCGGCCAGGCCCTCGCGGCGGGCATCGCGGTGTTCGCGGTGACGTGCGGCACGTTCGACGCCTTCTCCTTCCCCGTCGCCGTCAGCTCCGCCTTCCTGCTGATCGGCTGCGCGGGCGCGCTGTGGCGCATCACCGACCCGTATGGAGGCGCGTATGTCGCCGTATCCCCGCGTTGGCTTCGCCTGCTTGTGGGACGAGGATCCCCGCAGGACCTGGTCGTACACTCCTTGGAACCTGCGCGCGGCGATGCGCGAACGAGCCGACCTGGTTGATCTCGGTGTGGAGATCCCGAAGACGGTCCGCACCGCCCTGCGCGCCGCCCACCTACGGCCCCGCCACGGCCGGCTGGCCACGACGTGGAAGTACTCGAGGATCACCGACGAGTACTGCCGCAGGGCGCTGCTGCGCTCGCTGCGGGGCTCGGACTGCGAGGCGGTCCTGCAGATCCAGGACATCGCGCCGCTGCCGGCGCCTTTCTTCCTCTACCAGGACCTGAGCTACGACGCGCTGCTCAGCGTGCACGACCCGGACAACCCGCACGCCGTGCTGCCCAACATCTCGCCCGGCATGATGCGCCGCAGGCGCGAGCGCCAGCTCGACATCTACGCGCGCGCGACGGGGGTGCTGGCGATGAGCTCCTGGTTCGCCCGGACGCTCGTGGAGGTGACCGGGCTGCCCGCGGGGAAGGTGCACGTCGTGCATCCGGGCATCACGTCCGCAGGCGACCCCTCCCGTCCCCTGCCCGAACGGGAACGGCCCCGGCGACGTCTGCTGTTCGTGGGCGGTGATTTCCGGCGCAAGGCGGGAGCGCTGGTGGTCGCGGCCACCCGGCTGCTGCGCCGCGACTTCGACCCGTCCCTCACCCTCACCGTGGCGGGACCCCCCGCCTGGCCGTTGCCCGGCGAGCCGCCGGAGGGCGTCCGGTTCCTCGGGCAGCTGCCCCCCGCCGAGGTCGCCGCGCTGTGGGACGAGCACGACCTGTTCGTCATGCCGTCACATCTGGAGGCCTTCGGGATCGTCTTCGCCGAGGCCCTCGCCCGGGGCGTCCCGTGCGTGGGCCGCGACGCCTTCGCCATGCCGGAGATCATCCGCCCGGGTGAGAACGGCGGCCTGGTCCGCGGCGACGACCCGGCCGAGCTGGCGGAGACGATCGCCGGGATCCTGGACGACGACGGGCTCTACGCCCGGTGCCGGAAGGACGCCGCCGCGACCGTGGAGTGGTTCAGCTGGGACCGGGCCGCCCGGCAGGCGCTCGAAGTCGTCACCGCCGCCTAAGTGGTCACGTCCGTAAATCCTTCGGGGGTTACGCAGCGACGTCGAGCACGCCAGGCCGATGCTCGCAGTGATCCTGCTGCTGGGAGTGATGCTCTTTCTGTTCGTGTCGCTCGATCCGGGCTGTCAGGTCCTCGAGGTCGGCCGGGGTGAACTTCCATCTGAAGGGCCGTGCGGTCTCGTTGTAACGCCGCTCGCTGCCTTGCCGCGGTGGGAGGAGCCGTTGTCGACCACCCAGAACACCCGCTTGGCGGAGGCGTAGGGTTCGGCGGTCATGACCTTCTCAACGAGGGTCATGAACGGGACGATGCCGGTCGTGGCCGCGCAATGCCCGATCATGCGGCTTCATCACTGGCGAGCGACGCTCCGGCAGTCCACGCGCCGGTAATGCCTTCTTCAGTCGCCGGCGGCCGACGCCTCGCCGGCGCTGAGCGTCCGCAGTATGTCGACCAGCGTCGACAGTTGCTCGGGGGTGAGGGGCCTGAACAGCTCTTCGGCCGCCAGCTCATAGCCAGCCGTCCAGTCCTGAGCCAGTGCGGCCCCTTGCTCCGTCACTCGAAGGAGTACGGACCGGCGGTCGTCCGCGCTGGTCTGGCGTTCGAGCAGTCCGTCGCGGACGAGCGCTTCGACCAGGGTGGAGGCGGTCCCCTGCGCGATGCCGACCGCGAGAGCGAGTTCTGTGAGCCGGACGGGCTGCGAACGCGCCACCTCCACTACCAGGCGGGACCTCGGCGTCGACACCCCGTGCTCGCCCAGACGCTCATTGAAGTGACGTACGAGGACCTTCGCTGTACGGCTGAACTCGTCGGCGACCTGTGCCGCGGTCAGGCCCTTGTTCGCGTGTGGCATGGCCCACCTCCCACTTGACGCACCCATCGTACGGGAGGTTACATAGGCATCGATGCATTGATATCTTACTATTTGGTGTCGATGCATATGGTGGAGCGGCCCGGGTCGCATGCCGAGCCACATCGAAACCAGGTGCGCACGACGGGTGCGTTCTCAATCACCAGGAGTCGAAAAGTGAAGATCTTCATCACCGGCGGCAGCGGTTTCGTCGGCGGAACCCTCGTCCACCGCCTCGTCGCCGAAGGACATGAGGTCATGGCACTGGCCAGATCGGGCCCGAGCATCCAGCGGGTACGCGCCGCTGGAGCCGAACCCGTGCCCGGCGATCTCGCCGAACTCGGCCGGGCCGACTCCCCCGGGCCGACGCGGAACCCTCGTCCACCGCCTCGTCGCCGAAGGACATGAGGTCATGGCACTGGCCAGATCGGGCCCGAGCATCCAGCGGGTACGCGCCGCTGGAGCCGAACCCGTGCCCGGCGATCTCGCCGAACTCGGCCGGGCCGACTCCCCCGGGCCGACGTGGCTCGCCA